>JAUSDJ010000017.1:300000-452760 GCA_030650795.1 Actinomycetota bacterium | reverse complement strand
GGGTCGAGTGGTACAACACCCGTCGCCTGCACAGTAGCCTCAGCTACAACAGCCCCGAAGAGTTCGAGCAAGCCCACTACGCAGCCCTCAACCGAGAGTTGCAACCCGCATAGGAGCGGCACAGAACCTGGGGCGCTTCAGTCCCGGGACAGGGGTTAACGATGTCCCGGGACTTCACAAAAGTGCGCCCGGAGGGAATCGAACCCCCAACCAACAGGGTAGAAACCTGTTGCTCTATCCGTTGAGCTACGGGCGCTTGCGGTGGCCATTCTTTCTTGGCGTATTGACCTTCGAGAACTTGGGTGTCAGGTCGATCAGCAGTCGCTGATTTTCCACCTACGATCATTGTTCATGAGCCAGTATCAAATTGAACCAACAAACCGCTCGTGGACGACAACCAAGGTGGTCGCGGTCATCGTTGCGATTCTGAGCGCGGGCTACCTGCTTCCTTGGGCTATTGCTGCTGTGCGTGATGTTCCGCATTGGTCAGTGTTCTGGGTCAATCTGCTGCTGGGCTGGACGATCGTGGGATGGATCGTGGCTCTGGTGATGTCACTTCGTGCACAGCGGCAAAGGATCATCGGAACTCTTTAACCAGCCTTAATGGGCGGCGATTCTCGCTGACTCGTTCGCCGCGCTTTCGATGGTGGCGAGGTCTTCGTCGCTATGGGCAGCTGAGACGAACCAAGCCTCATACGCCGACGGTGGGAGCCAGACTCCGTTGTCGAGCATCGCATGAAAGAACCGGCCAAACACTGCGGTGTCTTGAGTCTTCGCGTCGTCATAGTTCTTCACTGGTTGATCGGTGAAGAAGAAACTGAAGAGATTGCCGGCCATTTGCGTCTGGTGGGCGATGCCATGCTTGGTGAAGGCTGCGCTGACGATGCTTGCGACGGCGGTGGCCGTTGCATCGAGGTGGTCGTAGACATCCGGAGTGCAGAGCTTGAGAGTCATGAGTCCGGCTGTAGTGGCAAGGGGATTGCCGCTGAGCGTCCCGGCCTGATAGACCGGGCCGGCGGGAGCGAGTAGGTCCATGATTGATGCGCTGCCTGCAACCGCTGCCAATGGCATCCCGCCACCGATGACTTTGCCGTAGGTGAACAGGTCGGGCGTCCACTGCTCTTGCTTGCCTTCTTCCCCCCACCAACCATCGGCAGCCACTCGGAAGCCCGTCATGACTTCGTCGAAGATGAGCAGCGCACCATTGGCTTTGGTGATGTCACTGAGTCGCTTGTTGAATCCAGGTGGCGGCGGAACTACGCCCATGTTCGCTGGGATGGCTTCTGTGATCACCGCTGCGATCTCTTGACCTCGCCGTGAAAAGAGTGCCTCGAGAGCAGGGATATCGCCATATGGAAGGACAACGGTGTCTTGAGCTGAACCCGGAGTGACGCCAGGCGAGTCAGGAAGACCAAGAGTTGCCACGCCAGAGCCCGCCGCGGCGAGCATCGAATCGGCATGGCCGTGATAGCAACCGGCGAACTTCACGACGACAGAGCGATTGCTGGCTGCACGGGCGATGCGCAGCGCCGTCATGACTGCTTCAGTGCCGGAGTTGGTGAACCGCACCTTTTCAATTGCGTCAACCCGATTGACGATTGCCTCAGCGAGTTCAACTTCGGGTGGACACGGCGCACCGAAAGAGAAGGAGTCCTTCGCCGCCGCTGTTACTGCCGCGACTACCTCGGGGTTGGCGTGGCCAAGAATTGCCGGCCCCCATGCGCCGACGAGATCAACGTAGGTCTTGCCTTCGACGTCAGTGACGCGCGAGCCATGGGCTTGCGCGACATACGGCGGAGTTCCACCCACCGAACGGAAGGCTCGGACAGGCGAGCTCACTCCGCCGGGGATCACATTCTGGGCGCGGTCGAACCACTCTTGCGAAGTTGTCATCACTTATCGATTCAGCAGGTGGGCGACCTCGGTTGCCCAGTAGGTGGCGATGATGTCGGCGCCTGCTCGCTTGACGGAAGTCAGGGTTTCCAGAATGGCGCGCTCGCGGTCGAGCATTCCGGCTGCAGCTGCGGCTTCGATCATTGACGATTCACCTGAGACGACGTAGGCCGCAACAGGGACGTCCACATCAGCAGCAACGCGAGCGATGATGTCCAGATAGGGCAAGCCTGGTTTGACCATCACGATGTCAGCGCCCTCGGCCACATCGAGCCGTACCTCGCGGATGGCTTCGGTGATGTTCGCCGGATCTTGTTGGTACGCACGACGATCGCCATCAAGGCTTGATTCCACTGCATCGCGGAAAGGGCCGTAGAACGCGCTGGCAAACTTGGCCGCGTAGGCCAAGAGAACTGTGTCGGTGGCATTGGCAGCATCGAGGGCTTCGCGCACGGCACCGACCTGTCCATCCATCATGCCGCTCAAGCCAAGAATGTCGGCTCCAGCATCAGCCAGCGTGAGTGACATCCGCTGGTACTGGGTCAGCGTTGCGTCGTTATCGACATTGCCGTGCGCATCGAGCACGCCGCAGTGACCATGGGTGGTGAATTCGTCGAGGCAAAGGTCGGCGATCACAGGCATTGCATCGCCCAGTTCAGCCTTGGTCCATCGGATTGCCTGAGCCAGGATGCTGTTGGGGTCGCAGGCGGCGTCGCCGTTGGCGTCCTTGATCGACGGAACCCCAAAGAGCATCACTGCACCAACCCCTGCAACGGCGGCTTCGTTGACGGCTTTGGCAAGCGAAGACTGTGAGTGCTGCACGACTCCCGGCATTGAGCCAATAGCGATTGGATCTGTCGCGCCTTCGCGGATGAACATTGGCAGAATCAGGTTGGCAGGGTCCAGATGAACTTGGCGCACGAGCTTGCGCAGACCGTCAGTGCGACGAAGTCGCCGCGGGCGCTCGCTGAGATTCATGATGCTGGGAGCCTAGACCCCGGGGATCGTCGGCAATTCTGCTCGGGGGTTGGGGCAGCAGGTGCCCGAACACAGGTCAATCAGATCCGTGCGCGTTGGCTGGCCTATTCGGGCGTCCTCGATCAAATCGGCAAGAGCACTGACGAATGCAGGCGAAGTACCAGGAGTTGGAATACGCACGCAGGCCAGATTGAGCTCTTCGGCCGTCGCCATCGCCTCGGTGTCCAGATCCCACAGCACCTCAATGTGGTCGCTTACGAAGCCGATCGGTACCAGTACCACTGCCGTGGATTGGCCTTCTGCAGCAAGTTCGCGCAGAGCGTCATTGACATCAGGTTCAAGCCATGGAGTCTCAGGAGAACCGCTGCGTGATTGGAAGACAAGTCGGCTGCGCGGATGCAATCCGGTGGCGATACCAACAACGCGCATCACCTTCGCGATGGCCTCTTCGTGCTGCTGCAGATACAAACCGGGGGAGTTGTGTGGTTCAGGCCCTGAGGACTCAGCGCTCGTTACGGGCAGCGAATGAGTTGTGAAGAGCACGTCAATCGCGGATTCCATGTGGTTGTCGTTTACGAGATAGACGAGTGCATTGGCAAGCACCTCAATGATGTGCGCTGTGAAACCGTGTCGGTTGCTGTACGGAAAGGCCATATCGATGCTGATCTGTGGAGCGGCTGCCTCGTCTAATGCAGCCGCAATGTTCTCGCGGTATTGGCGGCATCCGCTGTACGACGGGTAGGCACTCGTCGCAATGGCGAGCACCCTGGAATGACCATCTTCATCGAGGGTGCGAATGGCGTCGGTGAAGTCGGGATCCCAGTTGCGGTTGCCCCAGTAGATCGGCAGGTCGATGCCTCGATCCATCAGTTCGTGATGCAGGGCATTCATCAACTCGCGGTTCTGCTGATTGATCGGACTCACGCCACCAAATCGGAGGTAGCGCTGGCTGACGCTCTCGAGACGCTCGTGGGGAACACCTCGTCCCTCAGTCACTCGCTCGAGAAAGGGAATGACGTCATCGGGGCCCTCGGGCCCACCGAATGAGGCGAGCAGAATCGAGTCGTAACTCATCGAAGGCTGTCGACCCATTCGGCTGCTTCCACACGACGGCCAGTGAAGAAGGGCACTTCCTCGCGCACATGCAGGCGCGCCTTGGCCGAGCGAAGGGTCCGCATCATGTCGACAATCTCATCGAGATCATCAGACTCGAGCGCAAGCAGCCACTCGTAGTCGCCAAGTGCAAATGCGGCAACGGTGTTGGACTGAATGCCGGCATAGTCGCGGCCCATCATCCCGTGCTCTGAGAGCATTTCGCGGCGCTCTTCGTCAGGCAGTAAATACCACTCATATGACCGAACAAAGGGATAGACCGATACCCAATCTTTTGGCTCCTTGCCGAGCATGAAAGAGGGCACGTGTGATTTGTTGAACTCGGCGGGCCGATGCAAGGCCATACCTGACCAGGTGATCTCGAGAACCTTGCCCAACTCGCTGCGACGCAGTTCACGTAGTGCTTTCTGGATTGCCTCGGCGCTCGGTGCGTGAATCCAGGTCATCACGTCGGCGTCGGCGCGCATTGCGGACGTGTCATAGAGGCCCCGCACAACGATGTCCAACTCGGCCCAGCTTGCCAGGAGCTTCTCAAGTTGCTCGCCTGCTTCAGCGCTGGGCTGGCCGGTGCGCTTGAAGGCAGTCCAGCAGGTGTAGCGAATGATCTCGTTGGCCTCGCGCGCGGTGAGATTTGGCGCAGAGGCGACTCGTACGTCGGAAGTGACCATGGCTTAGTTTCGCACCCCATCGATGCTGGCACGCGCCTGCCCGATGGTCCCGGCCAAGCCGTTGCCCGCCATGCCTGACACGGCAACCGAAAGTCCTGGAGTATTTGCGACTGCTGCTCGCAGGGCTGCAGCATTCGCGCGATGCCCGACTCGGGGGTGCAGCAGGGAGCCATTCCAGCGTGCAATGTAGATGCCTTCAAATGCGGCGATCTTGGCGCTCAGGAGTAATTCGAGATCGGCGTGAGCGATCGTGGGTAGTGCGTCGAGAGATTCCTGAATCACTCCGTCGCGACCATACGACAGACGAATCACGTGGCGACCGGGTCCGTATGCCTCGCGTACCCAGCCCCACTTAGACGAGGCATGAGTGATGGCCTTGGCTCGCAGGCCTGGGGTACTCGGAGCGATCAGCGCTCCGGAGCCGAGCGGATCCTCATCAAGGAGCTCGCAGTTAACGACAGCGGCAAAGACGATGACGTCGCCAACGTGCATTTGACTCAGTGGAGCGTGAATCGCAGGCAGTTCTGTCAGTACTGCGGCTGCGCTGCGGGCGTCCAGAGCGACGATGACCTGGTCGGCTGCGAACGCACCGCTCGTTGTCTGCACTGTCCATTGCGAACCGACCGGGCTCACGTTCACCGCGGCAATGCCCGTACGAAGTTCCACGCCGTTTGCATGGAGCACGTCGACAAGCGCAGGAATGAGTGTGGACATTCCGCCACGCAGTCCACGCACTGCTGAGCCCGGAATGCCAGAGGCCGATCGCATAGCTGCAGCCGCATTCGAAAGTCCGCCGTACTTGAAGGTGGCTGCAGTAATGCCTGGACTGGTTGCCTCGGCCTCAGCCAGGTCTGGATGCAAGGCGTGAACTCCACCCACAACGGGTGTAGTGATCAAGTCGGCGATGGGATTACCGAGGCGTTGACGTACGAGCGCACCGAGTGTGAGTTGCGGATCCCATTCGGCCGGCACTGGTGCTTCGTCGAGCTTGACTGCGGCCTGGGCGGCCTCATTTCCGATGATCGCGACAACTTCGGGGGCGAGGGGATCGGTCGGAATGCCAAGAAGGGCGTGTGGCATCGGGAAGATTCCAGTGGGAACCACAAGCCGTGAGTCCGTTCGGCGAGGCTGGACTGATTGCGAGGTCAGCCCCAGTTGTTCGATGAGCGCGAGCGTTTCCGGACGCGTTACCGCGAATGACTCCGCACCAACATCCACGGTCACTCCGGCAAGACTCGCGCCCTGGACTGCGCCACCAAGTCGATCGCTTGCTTCAAGCAGGAGTACCGAAAGGCCACTATTTGAGGCCTCTAGCGCTGCAACTAAGCCGGCTACTCCGCCACCGACAATGACGACATCGTGTTTCTGGACCACGTTTCAACCTTCCTCGTGAACGAGCGCGACCATACGAGTGAGTACATCAGGGTCAGTGTCCGGCGGCACTCCGTGGCCAAGGTTCACCACGTGGCCTGGTGCTGAGAGTCCGCGCTTGAGGACATCACGAACGTTGGAGGCGAGCAGTTCCCACGGACCAGCCAGCAGTTCAGGATCAATGTTGCCCTGCAGCGCGGTTGTTCCGCCGAGCAGGTCGTTTGCGACGTCCAGTGGCGTGAATTGATCAACGCCAACGACAGTTGCACCAACATCGCGCATCGCGACAAGCAAGTGTCCGGTCTTGGTGCCAAAGTGAATTCGCGGAACCGGCAGATCTTCGACCTGCTTCATGACGGCAGCAGAGTGCGGTGCCACGTATGTCTGGTACTCCTCCAGGGTCAATGCGCCCGCCCAAGAATCGAACAGCTGAACTGCGCTTGCACCGGCAATGGCCTGAGTGCGAAGAAAGGTTCCTGTCGTTCTTGCCACCCAAGCCAGAAGTGCATGCCACGTTTGTGGGTCCTCACGCATCAAGGCCTTGGTGTGCACGTAGTCGCGCGACGGTTGACCCTCGACGAGGTAGGAAGCCAGAGTGAATGGTGCTCCGGCAAACCCAATGAGCGGTGTCGAACCCAGTTCGCCAACGAGAATCCCGACCGCTTCAATGATTGGTGCGAGTGCTGCCGGGTCTAGTTCTGGGAGGCCGCCCACCTGCTGAACAGTTCGAATGGGCTCTGCCATCACCGGACCGACTCCGGCGACGATGTCGACATCGATGCCGGCCAACTTCAACGGAATCACGATGTCGCTGAAGAAGATCGCCGCGTCCACCTTGTGACGACGCACTGGCTGGATTGTGATCTCGGCCACCATGTCGGGTCGCAGGCAGGAGTCCAGCATCTCTGTGCCCTCGCGAAGGGCGCGATATTCAGGCAGTGAACGACCAGCCTGACGCATCATCCAAATCGGTCGAGGTGTGGGGCGACCGCCTCGATATGCCGTAATGAGAGCCGAATCTGCCGTCGAACCGTTCATGAGCGGGTGTTCTGCCGGCAGGGCGTCGGGGGAATTCATGACTGAAACTTAGTAGAACCATTCTGAGGACGGTTGCGCGAGATCGCGAAGGCCAGCCAGCCCTAGAATCAGACCATGGTGATGGTCCTGGTCGGCGCGAGCCATCATGACGTCACCCTCGATGAGATCTCTCGACTGGCCGCTGCTGGCCGGGGTCTGGCACTGAAGCTGACTCACTCCAGTCCAGATATCAACGGTGCAGTTGTGCTCTCGACTTGCAACCGCTTCGAGGTCTACCTAGATCTTGAGCGCTTTCACGATGCTGTCGAACTCACGACGGCCTCGGTCGCCGAAGCAGCGAATATCGATCCCGATTTCGTCGTTGATGCCATGCGCGTTGTCGTGGGAACGGCTGTTGGTCAGCACCTCTTCTCTGTTGCCTCGGGACTTGAATCGATGGTCGTCGGCGAGGACGAGATTGCCGGACAGGTTCGGCAATCTCTGGCGACCGCGCAAGATGAGCAGACAACTTCACCGACCCTTGAGCGATTGATGCAGCGGGCACTGGCTACTTCAAAGGCGGTGACGAGTTCAACTGGCCTAGGTGCCGCTGGTCGTTCCATCGTCAGCGTTGGTCTGGATGTTGCTGAGCAGCGCTTCGGAGCACTTGAAGGCAGACGCGCGCTCATTCTTGGAACCGGTTCCTATGCGCGGGTTGTGACTGCGGCGCTGCAGAAGCGTGGCTGCGTCGATATCCACGTGTATTCATCTTCCGGCCGAGCAGCACAGTTCGCGCAGACTCGCGAACTCGTTGCGGTTGAAGGCGATCAACTCGTCTCAGCTATTGCAGATGCCCAACTCATTGCTGCGTGCAGTGGCACAGCCGCATACCTCGTTGATCGTTCAGTCTTGGTCGCCGCTCGCGAGTTGCGCGGAACAGGCGACGCGCCTGTGATCCCAATCATTGATCTTGCACTGACGCCAGACGTTGCGCCGGATGTTGCTGATTGCGGATGGGCGGATGTGATTGACCTTGAAGTCATTCGTGAATTCGCCCCTCGCGAGCATTCGTCTGCGATTCTCGAAGCTCAAGACATTGTGTTGCAGGCAGTCTCTGAATTTGAGCTCACCGAGTCAGGCCGCAGTGCCGATCACGCGGTAGTGGCGATGCGCACCCACGTGATGGCGATCATCAATGAAGAGATGGAACGCATCCGCACTCGCGTCGATGCCGAGACAGCTGAAGAAGTTGCGCGAGCCTTGCACCGCGTCTCGAATACGATCTTGCACACTCCCTCAATTCGAGCACAGGAACTTGCACGCACCGGAGATTTCGCGGACTACCAAAAGGCGATTCATACGCTCTTTGGTATCGACCTCGACGCCCGTGGCTAAGCCGATCCGACTTGGCACCCGCGCAAGTCTGCTCGCCCGGACGCAATCGGCCACTGTTGGCAAGGCGCTCGCTGAACTCGCAAGTAGGCCCTGGGAAGAAATCCACATCCGCACAGACGGCGACGACACCACCACGTCGTTGAACCAACCGGGCAATCCGGGACTCTTCGTCTCCTCTCTGCGCCGGGCGCTGCTGGCCGGTGAGGTCGACGTCATCGTCCACTCCTTCAAAGATCTGCCGAGTGCACCGGAGCAAGGGATCGTGCTGGCGGCTGTACCTGAACGTGAGAACCCACGCGATGTGCTGGTGTGCCGCGATGGACTGACGCTGGCGACTCTTCCGAAGGGCGCACGGGTTGGCACGAGTTCACCGCGTCGTTCGGCAATGCTGCTTGCTCAGCGTCCGGATCTGAGAATCGAAGCAATACGCGGAAATGTCGATACGCGAATTCGCAAAGCTCTCGAGGGCGAAGTAGATGCAGTGGTCCTTGCTTATGCAGGCATTGCTCGCATCGGTCGAACTGAAGTCATCAGCGAAGTTCTCGACCCAGAGGTAGTGGTGCCTGCTCCAGCGCAGGGTGCCCTAGCGGTGGAGTGCCGTGAGGGTGATCCGCTTGCGCTCTTGGTTGCTCAGCTTCAAGATCCGCTGGCTCAGTTGACTACGGCGGCAGAGCGTGAAGTGCTGGTTGGCATCTCAGCCGAGTGCACGACGGCAGTTGGCGCCTACGCGACCTTCGATGGCTCCGAATTGCATCTCGTTGCAGAACTGTTTGATGAGAGTCAGCACGCGCGTGTGCGAACAAGTCGCAAGGTTGAGCTTGGCGATGTGAACACTGCTCGCGCAATGGGCTTGTGGGCTGCATCGAAATTGATGCTCGCAAGTGATGTGAATCCGGTATTGCTCGTTAGGGCACATGACAACGAGGCTGACGAGCAGGCACTTGCTGCTCTCGGTATTGGATCAATCACCGACTCGTACTTGAACATGTCAACTTCGCTATCGCGCGCGAATGCCGACGCGCTCTTACTGAGGCTTGAAGAGGGAGTGGACTGGCTCGTGGTCACCTCACAGGTGGCGATGTCCAGCTGGGCGTCGCTGGTGGGGCGCGAACGACTTGCGAGCGCGCTCGCCGACGCAAAGTCAAAGGGAACGAGAGTCGCAGCCGTGGGAGCCAAGACGGCCGAGAGTATTGAGGCCTTGGGTGCTTCGATCGATCTCATCCCCATGGTGCCGTCAGCAGCTGGTCTCTTGGCCGAGCTGCCGACTAAAGCCGGCACTTTGGTGTTTCCGCATGGCAGCATTGCGATTCGGGCGCTGCCCGATGGGCTCATGAGTCGCGGTTGGAAGGTCACTGAAGGCGTGGTGTACGAGACCAGCGTCGTGCGGCGAGAGCCTCTCTCGACCACATTGCTCCGCAGCGGAGACATCAGCGCGATCATCCTGCGGTCTCCAAGTGCGGCTCGAGCAGTCGCTCAGCACCTTGGAAGCGAAACATCGATTCCGGTGATTGTCTCTGGCCCCACAACAGCTGAAGCGGCGCGTGGCCTGGGCTTCATCGTGGTGGCAATCGCCAGCAGTCCTTCGGCTTCGGATGTTGCCGCCGCCGTTTCAGCAGCAATCGGCGGCTGACCTACAAATCTTCCACTGCTCTTGCGCGCCCTGGTCGCCATCCACAATCCGGACGAGTCGCTCGCGCAGTCCTCTAAATGCACCGCATGGTTGCGGCATCGAGAACGAGCTCGATGCGCAACAGGGAGGTCTCATGCACGACATCACTCTTACCGTTGTGGGCAATGTGGTCAGCGAGGTTTCGCTGAGATTCAGCGCAGCTGGCGATCCCGTCGCCTCTTTTCGCATCGCCTGCACTCCACGCCGATTCGATCGAGCCACTGATCGGTGGATCGATAGCGATACGCACTATTTCGGGGTGTCCTGCTGGCGTGACATGGCTCAAAACGTCGTGCAGTCTGTGACCAAAGGTATGCCGGTCGTAGTGCACGGTCGCTTGCGCTCACGAGAGGTTGAGCGCCCTTGCGGGGAGTCCTCGCACCGCATTCGTTATCAAGATATTGAGGCCCGTTCGGTTGGTCCGGACCTTGCGCGCGGCATCTCCTCTTTCAATCGCGTCAAGCGTCAGGCGGTGGTCGAAAGCGAGGAGCGGCTGATCGCCGATCTGCAGGGTGCTGAGTTGGCCTTGGCGGAACTTGATGAGGTTCCGGAGGGAATTGATCCTGAGACAGGTGAGATCTTGGAAGAGTTCGAGAGTCTTGGTGCAGATCAGATGAACAGCGTCCCGATAGGCGCCTGAGGGATCTGCCCTCGAACTCGGCCATAGGCCGCGGCCGTTAGGCTCGCGCACTATGGCCGAGTTCATTTATACCCTCAGTAAGGCCCGTAAAGCCCATGGCGACAAGGTCGTTCTCGACAATGTGACTCTTTCGTTTCTCCCCGGAGCCAAGATCGGCGTGGTCGGCCCGAATGGCGCTGGAAAGTCGAGCTTGCTGAAGATCATGGCCGGGCTCGACGACGTCTCCAACGGTGAGGCGATGCTCATGGAGGGCTTCACCGTTGGCTTCCTCCAGCAGGAGCCGAAGCTCGATGAGACCAAGAATGTGCTTGAAAACGTTCAGGACGGTGTCTCTGAGATCAAGGCGATGGTTGATCGGTTCAATGAGATCTCGGTTGAACTGGGCGCTCCCGATGCTGACTACGACGTCCTGCTCACGGAGATGGGCAAATTGCAGGAGGCGATCGATCACAAGAACGCTTGGGATCTGGATGCCCAACTGGAGCAGGCGATGGATGCCCTGCGGTGCCCGCCAAGTGACTCCGAGATCGCTGTGCTCTCCGGTGGTGAGAAGCGTCGCGTTGCTCTCTGCCAATTGCTACTGCGTCAGCCTGATCTGCTGCTGCTCGATGAGCCGACCAACCACCTCGATGCTGAGAGTGTCCAGTGGCTCGAACAGCATCTGGAGAAGTACCCCGGCACCGTCATCGCCATCACCCACGATAGGTACTTCCTGGACAACGTGGCTGAGTGGATTCTTGAACTCGATCGCGGTCGCGCTTTCCCTTACGAGGGCAACTACTCCACCTACTTGGAGACCAAGGCTGCTCGCTTGAAAGTTGAGGGCCAAAAGGACGTCAAACTGCAAAAGCGTCTGACCGACGAACTCCAGTGGGTCCGATCCAATGCGAAGGCTCGCCAGACCAAGAGCCGTGCACGCCTTGATCGATACGAGGAGATGGCGGCAGAAGCCGATAAGGCTCGCAAGCTCGACATGGAGGAGATCCAGATCCCGCCAGGCCCGCGTTTGGGTTCAGTTGTGGTCGAAGCCGACGGCCTGACCAAGGCGTTCGGCGATCGCCTCCTGATTGACAATCTCAGCTTCACTCTGCCGCGCAACGGCATCGTCGGTGTCATCGGTCCCAATGGTGTTGGCAAGACCACCTTGTTCAAGATGATTGTTGATGCCGCAACTAGCGAAGGCGATGTCGATGCGCAGCCAACATCGGGTGAATTGAAAATCGGCGAGACGGTCAAGCTTTCCTATGTTGACCAGAACCGTTCCGGGCTGGACCCAACAAAGAATGTCTGGGAGCTCGTCTCTGATGGCCTGGACTGGATCAAGGTTGGCAATGTTGAGATGCCCTCGCGGGCATACGTGTCGGTGTTCGGCTTCAAGGGCCCCGATCAGCAGAAGTCAGCCAAGGTGCTTTCTGGTGGCGAGCGAAATCGGCTGAACCTGGCGCTGACTTTGAAGATGGGTGGCAATCTGCTGCTGCTCGACGAGCCGACCAATGACCTCGACGTTGAGACCCTCGGATCCCTCGAAAATGCTTTGCTGGAGTTCCCCGGTTGCGCTGTGATCACCTCGCATGATCGCTGGTTCCTTGACCGGATAGCGACGCACATTCTGGCCTATGAGGGCGATTCCGAATGGTTTTGGTTCGAAGGCAACTTTGAGTCATACGAGGCAAATAAGGTCGAGCGACTGGGAGCAGACGCAGCTCGTCCGCATCGCGCTACCTACCGCAAACTGACACGAGGATAAACATGACAGTCGTACGGCTCATGATGCAGCGACGGATCAGCGATCTGGATGGACAAGGACACGTGAACAACGTGAACTACAGCGAGTTCATCCAGGAAGCGCGGGTCAATCTCAAGAATGCGCTGATGAAGGAGCGTGCTGCGTCCTTTGGTCAGGTCGTTGCCAAGATGGAGATCAACTACAAGGTCTCACTTCTTCATGGCTCAGAGCTTGTGCCGATTGATGCCTGGGTTTCGCGCATTGGCACCAAGTCCTACGACATCAACTACGTGCTCTATGACGAGCAGGGTCGAGTCTCACTCGAAGCCAAGAGCACGATGGTCGCCACTTCGGGCGGCGCCTCTTGCGAAATTGCGGAAGACGTCCGTGCGATTCTCGAAGCAGCTCTGGAGCAGCCAGCTTCCTAACGTTGTTTAGCTCGGGGTGTTGGCTTGAGCTGGCGGAAGATCGTCGTCGATGTTCTGCATCGCGAACGCCGCCGATGCGAGGTACTCCCACAACTCCTGGCCCAATTCGAATGGAATGTCCTGCTCCTCAAGGGCAGCGTGCATGTGCACAAGCCAGCGATCGCGCGCTGTTGAGGCAATTTGGAAATCTGCATGCCGCATTCGGAGTCGAGGGTGCCCGCGCAATTCGCCGTAGGTCTTTGGTCCGCCCCAGTACTGCTCAAGAAACAGTCGAAGGCGATCCTCTGCTTCACCAAGATGGCCTTCGGGGTACATCGGTCTCAGGACATCGTCGCTTGCCACCTTGAGGTAGAAGGAGTGGACGAGGCTGCGAAAGAACTCCGCTCCTCCGAATAGCTCATATGGCGTTGGCTCTGAAGTCACCGGCCCATTGTCCCATCGTGCGGATCTTGCGCGAAGCGCACCGTCTGCACCGGCATCTTGATGCCGGCCGCATCGAGGGCTTGCTTCATTGCCTGTCGAAGAACACGAGTTGCAATGAACTGCTGCTCAGGCGCAGTTTTGGCGATGATGCGGATGACCACTGCATCCCCGCGAACAATCTCAACTCCTGCATAGGTGGGCGCATCGAGCAGGATTCGGTCGTACTGGGAATCCTTGCTCATCCGCTGGCCTTCCTTATCGATCACGGCACGGACCTGTTCGAGATCAGCGTCGTAGGACAGCGGAAAGTCGATGCGAGCAATCGTCCACCCCTTGGACTGATTGGCGACGAAGGTCATCTGGCCATTTCGGATATACCAAACCGTTCCATCGAAGTCGCGAATGCGCGTGCATCGCAGTGCGACATCCTCAACAGTGCCCGTCACCGTGCCGACGTTGACGACATCGCCAACTCCGAGTTGATCCTCGAAGATCATTGAGATACCGGCGAGGTAGTCGGCAACGAGTTGTTGAGCGCCGAACCCGAGAATGACACCGAGCACGCCCGCACTTGCCAGCAGCGGACCGATGTTGATGCCGACCGTTGTCAGCATGGTCATGAATGCGATGGTCCAGATTGAAATGATCGCAATGCTGCGAAGCAAGGCACCCATGGCCTGCGAACGCTGTTCTGTGCGCTGGGTCATGACGATGTTCGTCAGCTCGGAAGTGCTGTCCAGGGATCTCAAGTCGCTTGGTCGAGGAGCGCGAGACCTCGACACCATGCTGTTCACGACCTTGCGGATCGCCCGCGTGATCACCAGCTGAGCAATGACCGCGCTCACGACGATGATGAGCAGCTTCAACGGGATGTCCCAATGCCAATTGGCGATGGTGTTCCACACGGTCTCCCAAGTGGACTGCTGGGCGGCGTTCAGCGAGAAGGAATCCATGATCAGCCCTGCATGCCTGTCCACCTCGCCATGAAGGCCAAGGTCTCCGCGGATTCCTGCACCGACTTGCTCATCGAGCGAGCTCCGTGACCGACATCGCCTTCAGCGCGCAGCAAGATCGGACGGTCACCGGAAGTAGCCGCTTGCAAGGCGGCAGCCATCTTGCGACCATGCATGGGATCAGTCCGCGTGTCGTTGTCGAACACCGCAATCATGGCTGCCGGATAGTCGGTGCCATCTTTGACATGGTGATACGGCGAATAGCTGTGCAGCCACTTGAACTGCTCAGGATCGTCCGGATCGCCATATTCGACAGTCCAAGTTGGACCGAGTTCAGATTCGACGTAGCGAATCATGTCGAGCAACGGAGCCACGCACACCACGGCAGTGAACAGAGTTGGCTCTTGAGTGATCGCTGCGCCCACAAGTAGCCCACCGTTTGAACCGCCATAGACAGCAAGTTGCTCAGGCGTGGTCCAGCCTTCGGATGCGAGGTAGCGAGCCGCTGCGTGGAAATCGTCGTACACATTCTGCTTGCGATCGAGCATGCCATCGCGATGCCATTCCTCGCCCTCTTCGCTGCCTCCGCGCAAGCAGGCAACTGCCCACACCCCTCCGGCTTCGACCCAGGCGAGGGTTGCGGCGGAGTAGCCAGGAGTCATGGGAATGCCGAAACCGCCATAGCCGTACAGCACTGTTGGTCGCGGTTTGTCGGGGCTTTGTGTCGGCGCGATGATGAACATACGCACGGTGGCGCCGTCAGGTGATTGATAAGTGACGAGCGACGAGTGCACAGTGGGGACTTCGACTGCACCAGGGGGAGAAGCAAAGAGCGTGACTTCGCGGGTGCGCCCATCGAATTGATACACGTGTGGCACGGTGACTTGATCGGTGTAGACAAACCAGATGACTGGGCCACCGTCAATATGTTCGATCGGTCCGCTTGTCGTGCCAGCACCAGGCAGCGTCACTTGCTCGATGAAGGCTCCATCGTCGGCTCGATGCAGCGTGAGTTCGCCAACGCCATGTCTGGTCTTGGCGATCAGCAGCATTGGGAATTCAAGCTCGTCTCCATCGAGCAGGGCGAATGAATCAAACACTGCATCCGGATCCTCTGGGATCAAATCAGCCCAGGTCGTCCAGTCCTGCGGATCAACGAGTGCAAGGCGGGCTCGCGGCGCATCGAGGTCGGTGCTTACGTACACGCGGCCATCACGTCCAAATGAAATTGACGACTGCGCATCAACATCTCCTTGAACAAGAGTGAATGCAGGTTGTTCAGGCGAGCACTCGCTGAGGTCAGCAACCCACAGGTCATTGCGCGGCTCGGTTCCTTCGGAAGCCGTGATCTCAAGCCAACGACCATCGCGACTGACATGCACTCCGTAGTAGTTGGTCTTGTTCATGCCGGCACCGAATACGAGCACATCTTCTTTGGAACCAACGCGATGCAGATAGACCCGACGATGGAAGTTCTGCTCAGACTGTGGCAGGAGTTCAGGTGCGATGCGTCGTACGTAGTAGAAGGCCTCGCCGCCGACAAGCCAGGCGATGGGTGAGAACCGGCAGCGATCAAGTGGTCCGTCGAGTATCTCGCCAGTTACAACATCCATCACGTACAGAACTGATTCTTCTGTTCCGCCTTCAGAGATTTGATACGCGATGCGATCGCCCTCTTTTGTGGGCTGCCAGTTGTCGAGGGTGGTCAAGCCATTGGGATCAAGCGCCATGGGATCAATAAGAGTGCGCTCGACGTCGTTCTCGGTCACCAGCAGCGAGGCAAATTGCTCGCCGGGCAATCGGCGCAGAAAGAAGGTGCGATTGCCTCGGTAGTACGGAGGCGAGATGGTGCCTGCACCAAGTAGTGCTTCCATGCGCTCAGCGAACTTGTCGCGCATCTGCCAGCCTTCGCGCTCCTCATGCATGAGCAGCGCCTGTGCTTCCAGCCAAGCCAGCGTTGAGGGATCTTGCGGGTCTTCAAGCCAGCGATATGGATCAGGAACGACTGTGCCGTGGTAGGTGTCCGCTACGTCGGAGCGTGGGGCAATCGGATAGGTCGGCTTGGTCACGGAACCACCATAGGGTGCTCCTGTGGCGCAGTTGCATGACCTCACAGCTCTGGAGCAGGGGCAGGCGATCGCACGCCGCGAGGTGTCTTCGCTTGAGTTGACTGAGCACTATCTCGCTAGAGCCGAGCAACTCGATGCGACGGTAGGGGCCTTTGCAATTCGCACTCCCGAATTGGCGCGCAAACACGCTGTCCGTGCCGACGCTGAAGTCGGTGGAGTGGACTTCTCACCTTTGCACGGAGTCGTAATCCCACCCAAGGATTTGCATTCGTGGGCCGGCGTGCGCTGTCGTTTGGGATCCCGAGCTATTGACTTTGTTCCTGATGCTGATGACTACCCAGTGATACGCATGCGAGAAGCCGGCTTCGTCTTTACTGGCAAGACGAATACTTCGGAATTTGGGCTGCCTGCCTACACCGAATCAGAGGTCAGCCCTCCCGCGAGAACTCCGTGGGATTTGCAGCGATCGGCTGGGGGTTCGAGTGGCGGAGCTGCTGCGGCAGTTGCGTCCGGCTTGGCGGCAGCTGCCGTTGGTTCCGATGGTGGTGGCTCAATTCGAATCCCGGCAAGTTGCTGTGGCCTCGTTGGCATCAAGCCCAGCCGCGGGCGAGTTTCAGTGGGGCCATCAGGCGAGAGCCTGGGCGAACTTGGTGTCCACGGTCCGCTTGCTCGCACAGTTGCTGATGCGGCAGCTGTGTTGGACGCTCTTTGTGGATCGTTCGCTGGTGATCGCTCGCCCGCGCCAGCCTTGGCAGCCGGCGATTCGTTTCTGCTGGCCAGTAAGCATCAACCGAGAAGCTTGCGCGTCGCCCGGTTTGCCACCCCAATCCTCGTACCGACAACTGTTGGCACCGACTGCTTGAATGCATATGAATCCGCAAGCGTCCTACTTGCTGAACTTGGCCATGAAGTCGAGGAAATTGAGATGCCGTTCGGAGCGGAACTCTTCGCATGCTTCGCGATGGTCTGGAGTTGCCTTGCCGCCGCAATCCCTCTCGATGCGGCTCAGGAGGAAGAAGTCACGCCGCTGACCCGATGGCTTCGGGCGGAGGGAAATCAAGTCACCGGCCCGGAGCTCACGGTAGCGATCTCAGCGCTTCGAACATTGGCGCGCAAAGCGATGCAGCGGACGAGCGCCTACGACGTGATCTTGACGCCAGGTCTTGCCCAACTGCCGCCCGAGATTGGCTCGATGCGCAATGACTCTGATCCTGCTGCCGATTTCGCGGCGCAGAGCCAGTTCACACCATTCACCGCACCGTTCAACCTGACAGGGCAACCAGCCATCAACCTGCCTCTGCATTGGACGGCGGCAGGTTTGCCGGTTGGCGTGCAGCTCGTTGGCCGCATCTACGACGAATACACCTTGATCTCGCTGGCTGCACAACTCGAATCTGCTCAACCATGGACGACTCGACGACCGGCTATTTGGTGAGGTGCGCATGACTCATACCCCGCGACTCCTAGGGCTTGTCGAGTTGGCCGCTGCCTGCGGGGTCGCCACTGAGTATTGGGATCAGGCTGGCAATCAGATTTCCGTGCAGGAAGAGACGTTGATTGCGGTCATCGCCTCCCTCGGCCACGAAGTATCGACACCGGAGTTGATCGAGAAGTCGCTTGTTGAGCTGCAGTTGCGCAATTGGCGTCGAATGCTTCCGGACTTCGTCGTAGGAATTCAAGGGCAGGCACGACGGATCTGGATGCACGTGCCTGACGGATCCCCTGCGCAGGCGTGGGTCGTGGGGGAGTCTGGGGAACGCACTGATTTGGCACAGATGGACTTCTGGGTCGAGCCTCTCGAAGTCGATGGCGGACTCATGGGTGAGGCAAGTTTTGCTGTGCCTGGCGATCTGCCGATCGGCTACTACACGGTGCATGCGCTCTCGGGTGATTTCCAGGCAACTACGACTTTGGCTATGACGCCGGCGCGCTTGGAGCCCGAAGCGATTGCAGGTGATCGCCAGTGGGGTTTCATGACCCAGCTCTATGCGACTCGTTCAACTCAATCTTGGGGCCTTGGAGATCTGCACGATGCGGGGCAATTGGCAGCATGGAGTTCACATGAATTTGGAGCGGGCTTTCTTCTGATCAATCCACTCCATGCCGCAGCCCCTTCGGGTCCGATGGCGCCCTCGCCCTATCTGCCAGTCACGCGCCGATTCGCCAATCCGATGTACTTGCGCATTGCAGACATTCCTGAAGTTCACGAGCTGCGACGCAAGGATCGCAAGCGCATCAAGCAATCCGCAGAGACTCTTCAGGCAACAAATAGATCAACAGAATTTCTTGATCGCGACGCAGTGTGGACAGCCAAACGCGATGCCTTGAAGCGCATCTTCGAGGCTGGCTTGTCCAGGCAGCGCGCGGCACAGTTCGCTGAGTATTGCCTGAAGGAAGGCCAAGGCCTTGTCGACTTCGCCCTGTGGTCAACTCTCTGCGATGTTTACGGTAATAAGCCAGCGCAATGGCCTGCTGAGTACGCCGATGTGCGTTCGCCAGCAGTAAGGATCTTCCTGGCGAAGTACTCAATGGATGTGCAGTTCCATATGTGGCTGCAGTGGATGCTCAATGAGCAACTGCAACTCACCCAGGCCGCAAGCAAGTCCTCCGGCATGGCAATCGGGATCATCCACGATCTGGCCGTAGGGGTGCATCCCGAAGGTGCTGACGCCTGGTCTTTGCGCCATGTTCTGGCGCAAGGCATGGGGGTGGGTGCTCCACCTGACATGTACAACCAGCTTGGTCAAAACTGGCATCAGCCGCCATGGCAGCCCGAAGCCTTGGCGAAAGCCGCCTACGTTCCGTACCGCGACATGCTGCGCACCGTGATGCGTCACGCAGGAGGCTTGCGCATCGATCACGTGCTGGGTCTGTTCCGCTTGTGGTGGGTTCCGGCCGGGATGGCTGCTGACAAGGGCACTTTCGTGACCCTGGATCACGAGGCGATGATTGGCATTCTCTTGTTGGAGGCACATCGCGCAGAGGTGTTGGTGATCGGTGAAGACCTCGGAACCGTGGAACCTTGGGTGCAAGAGCTGCTCCGCGAGCGCGGAATCCTTGGCACGAGCATTCTCTGGTTTGAGGAGTGGGATTCCGGCGCGATCAAGCTCCCAACTGATTGGCGCCGAGAAGTGCTCGCCTCTGTCACCGTGCACGATCTCCCGCCAACGGCTGGATTCCTGCGGGATGAGCATGTGCGGATTCGGCACGAGCTCAAACTGCTCTCGCAATCTTTTGAAGCTGAGCGTGCTGACTCTGGCGCCAACCGCGAAGCGTGGGCCAATCATCTGCGCGAGCAAGGCTGGCTTGCGGCGGATGCTGACTTGAGCACCGATGCTGGGCTAGATGCGATGGCGATCGCACTGCATCGAGCTCTTGCAGCTTCACCTGCTCGACTGTTGGGTGTTGCTCTTCCTGATGTCATTGGCGACCGCAGGGCCCAGAACCAGCCCGGCACTGATCAGGAGTATCCGAACTGGCGGGTGCCGATGACCGATGCGAACGGCACTCCAGTGCTGCTCGAGGATCTCTTCTCCCAAACCCCAACGGTGAGAAACTTCCTCAATTTCCTGCTGACTTAGGCATCGCGAGCTTGGGTGCGGATGGAGCGTTCGACGCCATCTCGCCCCTCGCTGACCAGGCGTCGACCTGCCGTACTGAGATCTGCAGCCTCCGGACCTGACAGAAGATCATCGGTAAGCTTCAAGGTCTCGGCGTCCGCAAGCAAGAACGGGTACATGCCGACGGTGAGCTCTTGCGCAATTTCATGGGTGCGATCGCGCCAGATGCGTGCGATCTCCGTGAAATAGCGCTGACGGAAGTCGGCAAGCAGTTCTCGCTGATCCGGCTGCACGAAGCCAGCCAGAGTCGCACCGACAATTGCGTTCGGAAGATCTGTGCGCTCAAACAAGTCAGACCAGGCGGTTTCCTTGGCTGCGCGTTCCGGTCGTGCAGCGCGGGCCAGTGCGGCGTGACGACGGCCTGTTGCCGTGTCATCTGTTGCCAATTCGGCAGCAATGGCTGCTTCGCTCAGCTTGCCGGTGATGACGAGGCGGTGAAGCAGGAACCAGCGCAGATCGGTGTCGACTTCGAGCCCGACCCATGAAGTTGAGCCATCGAGAAGCGCAGCAACCACTGCAAGATCTGCATCCGTTCGCGCTGCGCCCACAAATGCCCGCGTGTATGCGAGTTGATGGTCGCTCCCGGCCTCGGCAGACTGCGCCAGTTCCAACATGGCCGACGCGAGTCGGTCGTTGTATGCATCGCGATTCTGTACGGATGCGTACTGATCGATTGCACTCTTGAGTTGGCGGAGGACTCCCTGCACAACTCCGATGTCTGTCTCTCGTGCAGTTCCACTGAGCACAAGCGCAAGGTAGTCGCCAGTTGAGACTTCGGCATCGCGAGTCATGTCCCAAGCCGCTCCCCAGATGACGGCGCGTCCGAGTGAATCGTCCATGTCGCCTAGATGATTAACGGCTGTTGCCCATGAACGCTCATCCAGGCGAATCTTTGCGAAAGTGAGGTCACCGTCATTGAGCAGCAGCAAGTCTGGCTGCTTCTCGCCAATCAATTCAGCGATTTCGGCCTTCGCTCCGCTGATGTCGACCTCGAGTCGCTTGCGCAAAACGAGGCGACCGACGGTCAAGTCATATAGCCCGATGCCGAGTCGGTGTGAGCGCAGAATCGGCGTGATCCCGGCAGGCGAGCTTGGCGGTTCTTGTTCGACGACGACCGATGTGTACTTGCCGTCAGCATCAACGGCTACCAAGGGTCGTAGCAAGTTCACGCCACTGGTGCGCAGCCATTCGTCAGTCCACGAGGACAGGTCGCGTCCTGAAGTTGCTTCCAACTCGACCAACAGATCAGGAAGTTGAGTGTTCTTCCATGCATGCTTGACGAAGTATTGGTGGAGACCGTCGAGGAACTCCTTCTCGCCAACCCAGGCAACGAGTTGGCGCAGCGCGGAAGCACCCTTGGCGTAGGTGATGCCATCAAAGTTCACGCGCACTGAATTCAGATCGACCATGTCTGCGGCGATCGGGTGTGTGGATGGAAGTTGATCTTGGCGGTACGCCCAAGCCTTGCGCTGATTGGCGAAGGTGGTCCAAGCGTCGCTGTATCGGGTGGCATTGACGTTCGCGTAATGAGCAGCCCATTCGGCGAAGGACTCATTGAGCCAGAGGTCATCCCACCACGTCATTGTTACAAGATCGCCGAACCACATGTGTGCCATCTCGTGAAGGATGGTGTTGGCGCGCTGTTCGTATGAAGCATCAGTCACGCGCGAACGAAAGATGAGATCTTCCAAGAAGGTGACACATCCAGCGTTCTCCATTGCACCGGCATTGAACTCAGGGACGAAGAGTTGGTCGTACTTCGCGAAGGGATACGGAACCTTGAACTGCTCTTCGAAGAATGCGAAACCCTGTTTGGTGATCAGCAGGATGTCATCGACGTCCAGGTACTGCGCGAGAGAATTGCGGCAGTAGACGCCGAGTGGGTAGGTGCCATGCGCACCTTCGTACACATCGTCAACGCGGTGGTAGGGCCCTGCGACAAGCGCGGTGATGTACGTGGACATGACCGGTGTCGGCTCGAACTCCCAGCGGGCAACGCCATCGCGAACGACTGTTGAAGTTGGGGTCGGATTGTTGGACACGACCTGCCAATGCGATGGCGCAGTGACGCGCAATTCAAATTCGGCCTTGAGGTCGGGCTGCTCGAAGCAGGCATACATGCGCCGGGCATCTGCGGATTCGAACTGGGTGTACAGGTAGGTCTCGTTGTCTACGGGATCCACAAAGCGATGCAGTCCTTCGCCGGTATTCATATATGTGGCATTCGCAGTGATTGTGGCGCTGTTCTCAGCAAGCAGCTTGGGCAATTCGATGCGCGCGCCATTGACGACCTTTGTCACATCAAGTTGTTCGCCGTTCAATTCGACTGACAGAACATCGGCAATGTGGTCGAGCCAGGTAGATGTACCCGGGGTGGCGCAGCCAAAGGTGACGGTCGTGACAACTGGGAAGGTCGCTTGGGCTCCTGAAAGATCCAGGTCAACGACGTAGCGCTGACTGCTCAGCAGGACAGCTCTGTCGGCTGCTTCTGCACGGGTGAGGTTCTCGTTGTTCGCCATGAGCCGATCCTGTCACCCCTCCTCATTGAGTCGGTTAGCGTGGCAGGGTGACGACTTCGGTTGACTTCTGGATCGACCCAACGTGCGACTGGGCCTGGGTGACTGCTCGATGGCTTGAGGAGGTTCAGATCATTCGCGATATCGACGTCAGCTGGCGAGTGATGTCGCTGGCCATCCTCGAAGAAGGCGCAGAGGCTGAGGGTGGCCCTTCAGACTCTGCTGCTTGGAAGTCGGTGCGTTCGGTTGAAGCCGCCCGAGCTCACTCTGGAGAAGAGGCAGCTCGCCAATTGCTGTTTGCGATAGGTCGCCTTACGAATGTTGAAGGAAATCAGAATGTCTCAGACGTGATCGCCCAAGCCGTTGCCGAATGCGGCTTGCCGTCCTCGATAGCCGATGCTTCGGAAACACCAGAATTTGATGCAGCAGTCCGAGCAAGCCACGAGGCCGCGATGCTGCTGGGGGGCGAAGGCGTGGGAACCCCGATCATCGGAATCCCTGGGCCTGGCGGAGAACGAGTTGGCTACTTCGGCCCAGTCTTGACTTCGACTCCTCGCGGGGAGGCTGCGGGGCGCCTTTGGGATGGCTTGTTGATTCTTGCCGCGAACCCCGGCTTCTATGAACTGAAAAAGGAACGCCAAGCGAAGGTGGAGTGTGACTGATGCAGGCGACATTCTGGATTGATCCGATGTGCCCGTGGGCCTGGATCACTTCACGCTGGATGGTTGAGGTCGAGAAGGTTCGCGACGTCACGGTGAACTGGAACATCATGTCCTTGGGTGTTCTCAATGAGCGCAACGATGTTTCGGAGGACTACAAGAAACTCATCGCTCGTACTTGGCGTCCTGCGCGCGTGCTGTGCCGAGCGCGTGAGCTCCACGGCGATGATGTGGTCTTTCCGCTTTTCTCGGCGCTGGGCACCCGCTTCCACCTAGACAAGCGCAAGGACATGGATGCCGTTATCGCTGAAGCGCTTGCTGAGCTTGGATTGGAGGCAAGCCTGGCTGAGGCCGCCGATGATCCACAGTACGACCATCTCGTGCGCGCAGCGCATGCAACTGCAGTGGCGACGTCGGGTGCGGGTGTTGGCACGCCTGTCATTGCTATCGATGGCCTCGACGGGACCCCTGTTGGATTCTTCGGTCCGATCATCACGCCAATCCCGCGCGGAGAAGCTGCCGGACATCTCTGGGATGGCTTTGTGCTGGTGGCCCAGGTGCCTGGCCTTGTTGAGATCAAGCGCTCCCGAACTCTGGGGCCAATCGTCGATTAGGCCCAGATCGTCGGGCCGCGACCCTTCTCTGGCCATCGCTGAGCGAGGCCGTGATCGATGCGCAGAGCTCCGGCAAGTGCTGCGAGTGCGTCGAGTGCGTCATCGACAGGCACATCTGCTGGGCACGTCTTCATCAGCAGGGCACTGCTCGTTCCCAAAGTGGTGAGCCAAGGGTCCAGAATTCGCATGCGAGTCCCTACCCCACGCGCAGACTTCTTCGATGGCGGCACCACGTTTCCGTCGAGTGCTGCAAAGACGAGTTCGGGGTGTACCTCGTGAAAGCGCTTGTCCGGCAGCAGTTCATTGACGGCCAGGATTCGCTCGCTGAGTGCTAGGGCCTGACGACTCACGCCCGCCCCAGTCAACTCGATGCTCAACAACTGCGTTTCAGCATTGGGAGTGTGCAATCCAAGTTCGAGTACGGGTCGCGGAGGAATCATGAACACGCGCGACTGGTGTTTGCCAAGGGCTTGCTTGGTTTCACGGTCGCAGGCCCGCCAACCTTTGGCGACGAGTTTGAGTGGAATGTCGATTGCCACGACCTTGCAGCCACGCACAGTTGGACGTAGTTCGTGGATGCCACATGTGCGCCAGGTGATGTGATGATCAGCCAGAACTGCCGCAACCCATCCCTTGGTGTAGCCGTCAACACCAACCAGGGGACCCGAAGTCACGTGCGGATCCTTGCACTGTCTGGCCAATGCTGTGACAAGCCGCCTTGGCAGCTCGCCACAGCATTGGCTTGAAGTCAATCGATGGGCAGTGGCTCGAACTCTCGCTCCTTGCCAACCAGAGGTGACAAACGAACTTCCTTGAGGAAGAGCGTGAGCACGAAACCGATCAGCAGCAGTGGAGCTGCAACCAGGAACACGTGCCCCATCGCGCTTGAGTAGGCATTGAGCACGATGCCGTGAAGAGCGTCGGGCAATGATTCGATCTTGGAAATGGCAATCGTCAACTGTGAGACATCGATGTTCTTGGCGCTGTCTGCTGGCAGGGCTTCGGTGATGTTCTTTGTCAGTTGGGTGGTCATGACCGCGCCGAAGACCGCAGTTCCGAAGGTTCCACCGATCGAGCGGAAGAAGGTACTGCCGCTGGTGGCAACGCCAACATCCTTGACGTGCACCGAGTTCTGCACTGAAAGGACGAGGACCTGCATAGTGGAACCCATGCCAACGCCGAGAATGAACAAGCTCACTGCCAGGTACGAATAGGGAGTGTCAGTCTGAATCCTGCTCAGAAGCAACATTCCGGTGAAGGCCATCGCAGTTCCGAAGATCGGGAAGATCTTGTAACGACCAAGGCGAGAAGTCAGCTGGCCGACGGTGATCGAAGCTGAGGCCATACCGGCCATCATCGGCACCATCTTCAAGCCAGCCTGTGTTGGCGTTGCTCCTTGGACGATCTGCATGAAGACGGGCATGAAGATGATCGCACCGAACATCGCGAGTCCGACGACGAAACCAATGGAACTGGAGACAGCGAAGATCGGATTGCGGAAGAGCGACATCGGCACCATTGGCTCTTCAACGCGAAGTTCATGCCAGACGAACACCGAGAGCAAGATGACGCTTGCCGCGACCATCAGCAAGATTGTGGAGGAGCCCCAGTCGTACTTGCTGCCGCCCCATTCCGCCATGAGTAGCAATGTGCTGACGCCGGCAACCATGAGTGCAGCTCCGATGAAGTCGATCTTGTGCTGCACTTTCTGGCTCGGCACGTTGAACACTGCCGCGATGATGAAGAACGCAGCGATGCCGAACGGAATGTTGATGTAGAAGATCCAGCGCCAGTTCAGCGATTCAACGAAGAAGCCGCCAAGCAGTGGGCCTGCAACGCTGGAGAAGGCGAAGACTGAGGTGAACAAACCCGTGTAGCGACCGCGCTCGCGTGGCGGAATGATGTCGGCGACGCTGGCCATAGCCAAGACCATGATGCCGCCGCCACCTAGACCTTGCAGGCCGCGACTGAAGATGAGCCATTCCATCGATTGAGATGCGCCAGCCAGAAATGAAGCCAGCAGGAAGAGCACGATGGCGATTTGCAGCATGATCTTGCGGCCGTAGAGATCAGAGATCTTGCCCCAGATAGGCGTGGAAGCCGTTGATGCGAGCAGGTAAGCGGTGACCACCCACGACAGCGAACTCAATCCATTGAGATCGCTAGTGATGCGAGGGAGCGCAACCGAGACGATGGTCTGATCGATTGCTGCCAGGAACATCGTAAGCATGAGCGAACCCATGATCAGTTTGAGACGCCGACCAGTGATCCGATCCTCAGACGGTGCGCCCTCGGCGATCAGTGTCGCAACGGGATCAGTAGTCAGACCAGGATCCTGGTCGTGAGTCGTGCTCATGCTTGCTCTGCTTCAGAGGTGGTTCGATCAAAGTCAAGGACGAATTTTTCGAGCAGGTGGCCAAAGGCGATGCGTTCGGACTCAGGCCATAGCGCCATCACCTGCTCAAAGAGGGCGACGCGCGCGCGTGTTGCGGCTTGCAGGTGCTCACGCCCTGGTTGCGAGATATCGACCCACTGCACTCGTCGGTCGCTTGCGTCGGGGGTGCGGTTGACCAAGCCGTCATCGGCCATCGAGCAGATGTGTCGACTGACGGTGGACGGGTCGAGCATCAGTAATTGAGCGAGGTCGGCGGAACGCATGGGTCCTTCGTTGGCGAGCTTTCCAAGCATCGTGTTGACCGTTGCCTGCTCGCGCTGCCTAGCGGTGAATCTCTTGCCGATGTTCATGAGCTCGATCAGGTTGAAGGCCACCTGAGAGTTCGAGGAGTCGTGCACGGCATCGGCTACGAAGGCCCGGGTGCGCTCTCGAAGGATGTTAGTTGGTTGCGCCATGCAACTATTGTAGTGAACGATCGTTCACTACACAAATCGGGCATGTGTGACTTGACAAGCCCACGACACAGGGAACGTCGCAGGGTCACCTCCATGCAAAGCAGATCACTACGATTTCCCATGCGCGATGGCTCAGTGCGGCGCAGGCGACGGCACTTGCAAGGACGCCGAATTGGTCCGGTGCTTCGCTTTCTGCAGCCCCGAGCGGACCCACGCCCAGGCCATAGCCATCCTCGATTGGGAGGCGGGGCGTGGTGAGGACCTAGTTGACCACGGTGGATTGGTGGCGCTTATGTGTTGTCTCGTCCGCCGCCCAGGGGCCATGTCGAAGGGTTGTTGTCTGTCTGGGTGCCGGGGGCCACGACGTTCGTGTCAAAGGCGGCCTTGGCATACTGCCGCACGCCCTCGTAGTAGGCCAGGGCGCCTGGCGGCCCGCCCACCACTACGGCCGCCGGCAGGAGCGCCTGCGAAACGCCCTTCGTGCAACTCGATATCGCATTGGGGCTCACGTTCCCATCCAGGTACTTGTGGCACAGAGTTTGCATGTCCTTTTCGAGCTTCTTGTCGACCCGTTCGCGTGACCAGGTCCGGAAGTCCACCACGTGCTTCAGGAAGGGGTCGGCCACCGTGACACCGGCGTAGCCAGCGTCGTGCTGGTTGCACGCAGCACGGAAGTTAACCGTTTCCTTATTGTACTTCTGCGTGTCGAGCAGCCAGTTTTGAACGGCTTCAGCACCCGGTCCCCACTGCGCGCCTCCGCAGCCGTTGGACACCCTCGACACGGGCACCTGGACCGACAGCCACTCGCACTTCGGCCCCGGCGTCGCACTCGTGTTGCCCGCGGCATCCACGGCCGACACGCAGATATAGAACGGTCCCGGGTAGCGAGACCCAGCATCAGCGGTGCCTTCACGCACCTGGCCGGTCGCCTTGACCAGCCCGCGACTCGTCTGGGTGGCCACGACGTCGCCGCCGGAATAGAGGGTGAGCGTCACCTTCGCCTTCTTGCTGTTGTCAGTGACCGACCACCGCACCCTGAACTTCTCCCCGATCCGGATAATGCCTGATTCCGCGTCAAGCCTTACGGTCGGCGGTGTGGTGTCGGGCGCAGTCGGGTCGGGCGCGGTAGCGACAGGCGCGGGCCCACCTTCGAAGCTCTCGCTGTTGGTTCCGACGCGCACATCAAGCCATAGTCCGCCGTTGTATGTCGATACGGTGAAGAAGGCCGCCACAGCCGGATTCGCGCAGCCCGGATGTGCCGAGGCCGTGCCCGTGTAGTTCGGGGCACTTCCGCGGATGGTCCAAATCAATTTCCCTGCCGGACTGTTACAACTAGCGCCTGAATTGTCCTGGACGACGTTGCCGACGTAATTGCCACCGGACCCCGTCACGTTGATGGTGACAACGCCGTGCTCCCACTTCGACGACCACTCGCGGACGATCGGATCGACGGCCGCCGCGCGTGGCTTGGCCACGAGCCGATCGGGCGTCGATGCCACCGAGGAGGCGGAGCTCGAGAGCGCCAAGGCAAGAGCCCCGATGGTGACCCCCGCGAGAACTACGACGACGCGGTAACGCTTCAAAGCGGCCTCCCAGGCTCTGTCGAACTTAGGCCAAGGCAGGACCCCTGGGGAACGCTACGCCGAAGGATCGGTCGTGGCTACTTCTTGGTTCGATTCCCGCCTGCCCGGTCAGGCCAGCGAACGCGCGAGCAGGGTGCCTCCCCAGATAGAGAGTTGGCCGTAGTTGCAGCCGCCGCGTCGTCCTTCGGCGCGCACTTGGACGCGGTGAGGGCCATCGCCTATGCGGAATGAATAGTCCCGGGTCGCCTGCCTCGAACCCAAGAAGGGCGAGACCCTCTCGACCCCTCCATCGACCGAGATGTAGAGGCGGACATCAGAGCAGTGCTGAGCCAGCGTGAAGAGGACGGCGATCCTTCCGGACCCAGGCCGCACCACTCCCACAAAGACCTTCGGGCAGATCTGACTCCCGGTGGTGCCACAACTGACGAGGACCGAGAAGGACTGCTTGAAGGTCTCATCTGCGCGCAGACTCGTCGCCTGGCCGGTAAACGGCGAGGCGGGTGAGGTCTGCGCGAAGTTCACCAGAGTCAGGATGAGCGTCGTACCCCGCGGACCCACGCTGCCATTCAGGGTCTGCGTTCCAGCGCATGGATACTCGTCTCCCCGTCCGCTGGCGCGCGCCAGGCTGAGGCTGATCGAACTGCCGTCGATCCGGCCCGTCGCCCCGTAGGTGTCGGTGCAGCCCCGCTTCATGATGAATCTGCCGGTCAGCGAGCCGTCGGCGGACTGCGAGATCACCAGGTCGCCGCCTGCCGAGGACCACGTGCCACTGACGTCCCACTCAGGCGTGGAGGCACTCGCCCCGGATGCGAGGGAGCTGATCTGCAGGAGGAGTAGCAGCGCGACCCCCACTGACAGACCACGAACGACCAGACGCAGGAACCCAGTACCCATGTCACCTCTCTATACCGAAATCCGCCGCGTGGCAACGCCCAAAGGTCCCGCGTGTGGGCTCGCATGGGTAGACCGTGTTCTGGACAGGATGCGCAGTTCGTACCGCGCTTCGCGAGTCATGCGGCTCTGCCGATAAGCGACGAGATTTGATGCCGGTACAGGCGATCTTTGCCGACTACCTCGGCGGATATGTGGGCGCGGCGCACAGCCACTTGGCTCATCGCTCATGGCCTGGGAGTGAGAATCCGGGGAATCATCCCTCAGATAGCGGAGCTCATGCCGCCATCGAGATTCAGGGCCGACCCAGTTATATAGGAGGAGCGATCCGAGAGCAGGTAGGCGCCCAGATCGGCGAACTCTTCGAGTTCGCCAACTCGTCCAAGTGGAATGCCTGAGCGGTTGGCCATTTCGGCGTACAACTCATCGATTGGCGCTCCCGTCTGACTTGCCCGGCGAACCCATTGGTTGGACTTGATGATGCCGATGAGAATGGCGTTGACGCGAATGCCGTCTGCCCCTAGTTCTTTGGACGCTGCCTTGGTCAAGGCAAGACCTGCGGCTCGAGAAGCACTTGAGGGCAGGGAACTCGCCGCTGCCGCTCGAGCCGCGATAGCCAGCACATTGATGATCGAACCGCCGCCCGAACTTCGCAGATGAGGGGTGGCTAGCCGGATCAAGCGCGCAGCAGCGACCACCTTGAGGTCGAAGTCATCAGCCCACTCTTCGTCAGAAAGATCCGAAACCCGGTTGCCAGATGCCGCGCCAGCGTTGTTCACCAGTCCATCAATGCGCTGCCACTGGTCGGCCACCGTCCCAATGAGGCGCTCCATGTCATCAGCCACTGTGACATCGGCCGGGATAGCCAGCAGGCGATCGCGCTGCGCACCAAGTTCACCCTGCGCTCGCGCGAGTCGTTCTCGATCGCGCCCGCAGATTGCCACTCGGGCACCCTCGGATAGCAAGCCCTTGGCGAGTGCAGCGCCCAGGCCGTCAGTCCCGCCGGTGATGACGATGACCTTGTCGCGCAGATGCAGATCCATCCTTGGATGCTAGCCATCGGCGCACATGCTCGATGCCGGCAAGCGAGTCCTTCACTTTCGGGCAGTTGCCGCACCATGCTGCAGTTAGCAATCTCTGGGAGGTTCGATGAGTTTCAATCGAGATCTGGCAGGCACGGTCATCGCAATCACGGGTGCCACATCCGGGATCGGACGCGAGACGGCCAGACAATTAGTTGCCGAGGGTGCTCGCGTCGCGCTCGGTGGCCGTCGCACCGAGCGTCTGGAGGCGCTCGTGACCGAGCTCGGCGCGGATAACGCTGTTGGGGTAGCCATGGACGTGCGTACGCCCTTGGACAACGCACGGCTGATCAACACAGCGGTCGATCGCTGGGGCCGCTTGGACTCCGTCGTGCCAAACGCCGGCATCGGGCTGCACGGGGGAATCCTTGAACAAAGTGACGAGCAGCTCACCACGATGATGGAGACAAATTTTACGGGCACCGTATGGACCGTGCGGGCAGCCCTGCCCACCATGCTTGCCGCCGGCGGCGGCGATGTCGTGATCGTCTCCAGCGTCGCCGGCTTCAGAGGCGGCCCGGACGAGGCCGTCTATGCAGCCACCAAGCATGCACAAGTGGGACTCGCTGGGTCTCTGGATCGCGAGCTGCGCGAGAGTGGTGTACGCGTCACGCTCATCTGCCCGGCCGGCACGGCCACCGAGTTCGCGGTCGGAACTGGGCGCGTGCCCGACGACCCGCGCTTTGCACAATACCTACAACCCGAAGACGTGGCTGCAGCCGTTGTCACCACCCTTCGTCAGCCGCGGACACTTCGCACATGTGTCTGGACGATTTGGAGCATGGGCCAGGGCAGTTGAGAAATTCACAAGTACGTGCGACAGCGAGCCAGCCAGACGCAGGAAGGCCTGATCTTGCCCGATATTCATAGGTGGAGCGGGTGACCGGGATCGAACCGGCATGGCCAGCTTGGAAGGCTGGGGCTCTACCATTGAGCTACACCCGCGGGCAGTGCGAACGGGAGTCTAGCGGTACGTCTACACTGCTCACTCGGCCAACGCGGGGCGTAGCGTAGTGGCTAGCGCGCCTGCTTTGGGAGCAGGAAATCGCAGGTTCGAGTCCTGTCGCCCCGACCATCAAACCGAGTTCCTTGCTCGGATTTGGTAGCCCCACCAATCAGGAGTGAACTGTTGTGAAGAGCGACGTCGAGACCCTCTCGCCCACCCGAGTCAAGTTGACCATTGAGGTCCCCTTCGACGAGCTCAAGCCCTCGTTTGACGAGGCCTACGCCACCATCGGCAAGCAGGTCAGCGTGCCTGGCTTCCGCAAGGGAAAGGTTCCGGCGCGAGTCATCGAGCAGCGCTTTGGCCGCGGCGCGGTCCTTGATGAGGCGGTGAACAACCACGTGCCCAAGGCATATACCGAGGCTCTGCGCAGCAACAACATCACGCCAGTTGGGCGCCCAGATGTTGAAGTGACTGAAGTCAAGGATGGCGAGCACATCGCATTCACCGCAGAGGTCGATGTTCGCCCCGAGTTTGAACTGCCTGCCCTTGACACTGTCAAGGTTGAGGTCGGCAATGCCACTCCAACCGATGAAGATGTTGATGCGCAACTGACTTCGCTGCGCACCCGCTTTGCCACCCTCAAGGATGTTGAGCGCGGCGCCGAAGACGGTGACGTGCTGTTGGTGGACATCGCCGGCATGACCCCGGAGGGCGACTCCGTCGAAGACCTCGTGGGCAATGCGCTCTCGTATGAACTTGGCAGCGACGGCATGCTTCCGGGATTCGATGACGCAGTTCGGGGCCTTGCAAAGGATGGTGAAGTGACGTTCACCTTCGTCCCGCAGAACGGCGACTGGACCAACGTCGATCTCGATGTTCACGTCAAGGTGCAGGCAGTGCGCGAACGAGAGTTGCCTGAGCTCGACGATGACTTCGCTCAGTTGGCCTCGGAGTTCGACAATGTCGCTGAATTGCGTGCGGATTATTCAGAGCGTCTGGTGCGCATGAAGAAGATCGAGCAGGTTGGCGAGGCTCGTGAGAAGACGCATGAGGCGCTGCTTGAACTCATAGACATTCCGCTGCCGGAAGGCGTCATTACCGCTGAAGTCGAAGATCACTTCCATGACGGACACGAGGGTGATGAGAACCACCGTGCCGAGGTCGAAGAGCAGGCACGCAAGTCATTGAAGAGTCAGTTCATCCTCGACAAGATCGCTGAGTCTGAGGAGATCTCCGTCGGCGAGTCGGAGTTGTCATCGTGGTTGGTGCAGAACGCACCTCGCTACGGCATGGCGCCAGAGCAGTTTGCCCAGGCTTTGGTCGAAGCCGATCAGGTGCCGATGGCAATTCAAGACATTCGCCGCGGCAAGGCTCTCGCTGCTGCTATGAAGCAGGTGTCGATTGTGGATGCCGATGGCAATGCCGTTGACCTTGAGGCGCTTGAAGCTGAACTCAATGAGATCCCCGGCCTTGAGGACTTCTCGATCGGTGACGCCACTGAGGAAGACCATGAAGGTCATGATCACGAAGGCCATGATCACGAAGGACATGACCACGCATAATCAGCTCAAATTCTGACCATCGATTTGCGGGTGTTGCCTTTTGGCGACGCCTGCAAATTCATTTAAGTCCGGGATGCGGGAAGCCGCTTTTGGCTCGCGGCGAACATGCGCCATCTTGGGAAGTTCTCGGAGTCCTTGCAGGTTAGGGTCAGTGCAGTTCTCTTCAGGAGGTTCGCGTGACGCAAATATTCTTAGCTGGTTCGGGTCCGGTCATGGCCGCCGGAGCCCCGTCGGGTTTCGGTGACATGCTTGACGAGCGACTCCTGCGCGAGCGCATCGTTTGGCTCGAGGGCGAGGTGCGCGATGAGAACTCCAACCGCATCGCCAAGCAGCTTCAGGTGCTCGCGGCTGAAGACCCGGATGCTGACATCACCCTCTACATCAACTCTCCGGGTGGTTCGGTCACTGCAGGCATGGTCATCTACGACACCATGCAATTGATCCCAAATGACGTGACCACCATCGCGATGGGCCTGGCGGCTTCGATGGGGCAATTCCTGCTCTGCGCAGGTACCACTGGCAAGCGCTACGCAACCCCGAACACCCGCATCCTCATGCACCAGCCGCTGGGTGGCATCGGTGGTACGGCAAGTGACATCAAGATTCAAGCTGAGCAGATGCTCTTTATCAAGAAGCGTCTGGCCAAGCTGATTTCCGAGCACAGTGGTCAGCCACTTGAGCAGATCGAGTCTGACTCCGATCGCGACCGTTGGTTTGATGCAGAAGAGGCGAAGGCCTACGGACTCATCGATCACGTCTACGCCGGACCAGTTGATGCACCAGATGCGGCACCCAAGAAGAGCTCCAAGGGAGAAGAGAAGTGAACAGCTTGAGTCCTCAGAGTCGCTACATTCTGCCGGAGTTCCGCGAGCGTCACGCCAATGGCGAGCGCACGCACAACCCCTACACCAAGCTGTTCGAAGAGCGCATCATCTTCCTGGGCGTGCAGATTGACGACGCTTCGGCTGATGACGTGATGGCGCAGTTGCTCTGCCTTGAGTCGATGGATCCTGATCGTGATATTCAGATCTATATCAACTCACCCGGTGGCTCATACACCGCGATGACCGCGATCTACGACACCATGCAGTTCGTCAAGCCGCAGATCCAGACGGTCTGCCTTGGTCAGGCCGCTTCTGCTGCCGCTGTGGTGCTGGCAGCTGGAACCCCTGGCAAGCGCTTCGCTCTCCCGCATGCTCGCGTTCTGATCCACCAGCCCTACACCGAAGGTGGCGGTCAGGGTTCCGATATCGAGATCCAAGCCAACGAGATACTGCGGATGCGCCTTGAGATGGAAGGGATGCTCGCCAAGCATTCCGGCCGCACCCCTGAGCAGGTTGCCAAGGACATCGAGCGCGACAAGATTCTGACCGCGTCAGACGCCAAGGAGTACGGGATCATCGATCAGGTCATCGCTTCGCGCAAGGCCTAGTCGCTGGCAGGCCACTTCTCTAAGCAAACGCATGGTGTTGACGGCGGATTCGGCGTGCCGTGAGGCTGCAATTGTGGCGCCGGGAAGGTACGGTCATTCCTAGTCGGGCTTCACACCCGGCCAAATTGCAGTAGGAGAGCCCCTTGGGGCATTGAAAGGGGCACTTGCGTGGCGCGCATCGGCGAGAGCGGTGATCTGCTGAAGTGTTCTTTCTGTGGAAAGAGCCAGAAGCAGGTCAAGAAGCTCATTGCTGGCCCCGGCGTCTACATCTGCGATGAGTGCATCGATCTGTGCAACGAGATCATCGAAGAAGAGTTCAGCGAGAGTCTTGAACTTGGTCTGGGCGAACTGCCCAAGCCTCGTGAGATTTTTGAATTCCTCGATCAGTATGTGATCGGCCAGGAGACTGCAAAGAAGGCCTTGGCAGTTGCCGTGTACAACCACTACAAGCGAGTGCAGGCTGGCGGCGAAGGTGCCAAGGACGATGCCATCGAACTGGCGAAGTCGAATATCTTGCTGCTGGGTCCCACGGGTTCTGGCAAGACCTTGCTCGCGCAGACCCTTGCGCGCATGCTCAATGTTCCCTTTGCCATTGCTGATGCCACCGCATTGACTGAAGCCGGCTACGTTGGTGAGGATGTTGAGAACATCCTGTTGAAACTCATCCAGGCCGCTGACTTTGATGTGAAGAAGGCCGAGACCGGCATCATCTACATCGACGAGATCGACAAGGTCGCTCGCAAGAGCGAGAACCCATCGATCACTCGAGACGTTTCAGGTGAGGGCGTGCAGCAGGCTCTGTTGAAGATCCTTGAAGGCACCACAGCATCAGTGCCACCGCAGGGTGGTCGTAAGCATCCTCATCAGGAGTTCATTCAGATCGACACCACAAACGTGTTGTTCATTGTTGGTGGAGCCTTTGCCGGGCTGGATCACATCATCGAGCAGCGCACTGGCAAGAAGGCCATGGGATTCACCTTTGATCTCGTTGATGGTGAGCGCCCCGAGGTCGATACGAATCCCCTTGACATCTTCAGCCAGGTCATGCCCGAAGATCTCTTGAAGTTCGGCATGATTCCTGAGTTCATCGGCCGTCTGCCTGTGTTCACGGCTGTAAGCAAACTTGATCGCGATGCGCTCGTCGCAGTGCTCACTGAGCCTCGCAATGCGCTCATCAAGCAGTATCAACGCCTGTTCGATCTGGACAATGTCGAGCTCGAGTTCACCGATGGAGCTCTGCAGGAAATTGCCGATCAGGCATTGCTGCGTGGCACCGGTGCTCGCGGATTGAGATCAATTCTTGAAGAAGTTCTGCTTAACGTGATGTACGACGTGCCAAGCCGCGATGACGTCGGCAAGGTGGTCATCACTGACGAGGTCGTGCGTGACAACGTGCATCCCACGCTCATTCCTCGTGAAGAGGAACGTCGCGACAAGTCTGCCTAATCTGCCTCTGTTGGCTGGAATTATTTCGGTGAACAGAATTCATATCTTCTCCCGACACCGTTGCTGCAATATCTGTCCGAAACTCCCTATAAGTCGTTCGAACGTGGGATTGATCGAATAGAGGGTGGCGGTGATCAATCTGCAGACAAACCGGGCCAAATCCGCGTCTGCGGAGGATGGTTTCACGCTCATTGAGGTGATGGCCGCGATGGTCATCTTCTTGATTGTTGCTGGGGCATCCCTGACGATGGTGGTTGGAGCATTGAAGACAATTCGCGGCAACGCGGATCGAGTTGCTTCAGCCTCGATCGCCCGTAGTCAGGCTGAGAGTCTTCGAGCCGATGGCGCCTATGCGATCCCTCTTGGTCTGCATGTGAGCACGGTCGCAACGACTCAAGGGCAATACACCGTGAGTACCACGGCCAACTGGGTTGGCATTGGCCAGACGACCAACCCCTGCCATGTGGGCAGTGGGGTGGTGCCTGGGCAGAGTTACGTCCGGGTGCATGTCGAGGTGATGAGCGACAAGCTCGACAGTCCCCAGACAAGCGACACCCTGGTCTATCCGCTGGATCCGATCCCAGCCGTGAATGACACGGGAACCGTGACGGCCGAAGTCGTTGATTCGCGGGGCACACCGGTCGCTGGCGTCACAGTTGTCGGAACCGATCTCACTGGACAGGCGAGCCCGTTCAGCTTTGCTACTGGCGCTGACGGCTGTGTCTTCATTCCCAATGTCGGCACGAGCACCCAGTGGCGGGTGCAGATCACGAAGACTGGCTACATCACTGAGGCCACGGGCACGAATGTGGTGGTCAAGCAGGTGCAATCCCTTGCCAATACGCCCTATTCATTCGCCTATGACCTGCCAGCTGCAATTGAGTTCAACACCGATACTGATGCGTTTGTCGTTCCGCCCAATGTGCCGTTTACGCTGACGCCGGACCCCCTTGGACTCACCCCTGTGCAGGTGCCGAGTTATCCGATAACGGTCGCTGGGCTGTGGCCAAGACCAGCTGGCTACACCGCGTGGCTGGGTAGGTGCTCAGATGCGGCGACCACAGCTGCCAGTGTGATCAACACTGAAGCCGGCCAGACTTCGGTCGCGACTCTGGCCAGTGCCAAGATCGAGATTGTCGCGGCCCAGGGGACCACGGCCATCGCTACGCACAGCGACGCCCTGGGCGGTACTGGTGGATGCACCGAAAGCTACGCCCTCGGCACCGTTGGCAGCAGCATGGTGCTGCGCAACCGGCTGCCTTTTGGCACGTGGTCAATTGCTGTCAGCGGGAGCACGACCAAGGTTGCCGTCAAGGTTCTCCCCGAGACCGGAACCTGCAGCGCCCAATGGCCGATCCCTGGTTCCGTCACGGCAAGTCAGGCAACGCAAACCCCCGCTCCAAGTCCCACCCCTAGCCCGAGCCCTACTCCAAGTAGCTCGCCGCTGCTGATCTATCCCACGGTGAGTGCGAATTGTCCGGTGCCCGCATGAGGAATAGGTTGCGCGGCACAGTTACCGCTGACGACGCAGGATTCACCTTGATTGAGTTGATCGTCGCCATGGGGATCTTCAGTTTGCTCATGGCAATCGTCACGACTCTGTTCATTCGAGGCATCCAGACGATCCAGGTGGCTGAGCAGAGTTCAGCAACTCAGATTCAGCAGCAGAATGCAATGGAGTGGATGTCGCGCTTGCTGCGATACGCCGACAATCCCGTCGAGGGGCCAACACCGCCAGAGGCGATCACTGAGGCGACCACGACAGCGATGACATTCACGACCTACTCCGGCACGGGGCCAGTAGACCGAATCCCGTACAAGGTCCGTCTGCTGAATACCTTGAGCGGCATCACCAGCCAGGTGTGGACACCGGACTTTGCATCGGGAGCCGCCGTGCTCACCAACGGAGTCCCGACCTATGCAAGTTCGGCCAATACGCGAGTGCTGGTTCAAGTTGAGGGCAATCAATTACCGTCATTGCACTTCCAGTATTGGACGACAGTGAATGGAGTCTCGACCATTGTCGCCCCAGCAGCGGACGGGACTCTGACTGCATTGCAGCGCGATTCACTGTCCAAAGTCGAGCTCCTCATCACCGATTCTTCGTCCGCCCAGACGCTCGACCAGACGGTCTACCTTGTCAATGAGCGGTGATCAAGTGAAACGATGCGACGCTCGCACAGGCGATTCTCAAAGCGGAGCCGCGATGATCCTGGTGATCATCTGGTCAACGGTGCTCCTTGCAATGTCGGCAGTTGTTGCCCAAACGGTGGTGAACCAAATTCGCCCATCGGAGCGAAGCGAAATCTCGTATCAGGCTTGGGCTGCCGCAGAGGCAGGCATTGACGACTACCGTGCTCGGCTGGCAGCCAATAGCAACTACTACACAACGGTCGATTCGACCAATCTGGCTTTCACTTCCTGGGTCAATGTGCCCGGCGGCACCAGTCCTGCCCAGTTCATCTACAGCGTCGACACCAGTCAGGCCTCGCGCTCGGGGCGCATCCGGGTGACCGCTTCAGGGCGGGCGGGCACCGGCTCCGAAATCATCGTGCGCACGGTCGAGGCGGAGATCAATAAGCGCACCTCGGCGGACTACTCCTATCTCAGCAACTATGAGACCTGGCCCGTGGACTATCCCGACGCCTACGACGGCAAGTCAGGATCGCTGACCGCCGCGGAAGCCGCCGTGATGTGTGTCAACAGGATCTGGGCCAGTTCTGGGCCGGTGCTGGTCACGACGACAGGATCGACGGTCTCAGTGACGCAGACTGGCCTGCATCGAAATTCGCTCAAATGCAAGCACGATGCCATCACTCGTACTGAGTCCTGGTACGGAGATATGCACACCAACGACGTCTGGTACTTCGACTCGGATATCGCCAATATCGACCCGGCGACCGACCCCGGGGTGTCTGGGCAAGTCTTCCATGGCCTGCTGACCAGCTCGTGCCCATTGCCGACGACCACGACCGCCGGGTGTCCGGCGAACCATCGTTGGATCGACGAGACCTATCTGGGCTCGAACTCCAATCAGAGTTACCTGGCTGCAGAGATCATCGACACGACCCAGCCGAAGCTGTGGAATCCCACGTATGAGAGCTCGCTTGAGATGCCGACCACCGTACAAGTGTCGACGATGAAGAGCCTGGCTCAGTCCGCAGGATGTTTGTTCACCGGCACCACGCGCATCCGCTTTTACACCACCAATGGTGCGGGGAAAATTGCAGTGACCAGCCCCGATACGAAATCGACCAACGCGTTCTGTCAGGTCGGGACCGCGCTAGAGGGGACGACGCATGCCGCCATTCCGACGACAGCTCAGCATCATCCGACGGCAATCTTGGACTACGCGACCATGGTGGCTGCTGGCTTCAACGGTGTCATCTACGTACAGGATGTGCCAACCACGTCCACTGATCCCAATTACTGGAGCGTCACTCCGCCGACGTGCGAGATCAAGATCGGCACGAATCCGTATCCGTTTGTGATCCCTGATCCCACGCTGACCTACAACGACAATGCACTATTCAGCGGATCGGGCACGAATCACGGATTTCCTATTGAGACCACAAACGCGAGCGGGCAACAAATCGATACCTGGAGTACGCCGACCTCGAGCATGTGCCGCCGGGGCACGGTCTACGCGCAGGGGACCTATACTGGGCAGTACACAATGGTGGCCGACGGTGATATCGCGATCACGGGCCGACTGCTCGATGCGACGGTGACGAACACGACCTATACCTCACCGACAGCCGCTGACTATGGCGTACCTGCTGCGACGTCAACAAACCTCATGGGGCTGGTCCCTCGGGCCTATTTGTACATCTTCCATCCGTCCGTCACCTCGGGCAACAACCAGTGGATCTCTGCCAATATGCAGAACCTCATCGTCGATGCAGCAGTGCTTTCTCGTGAAGGCTGCTTCGCCATTCAGGACTACACGTCATCTCCGACCATGGGCAACCTGACTATCGTCGGATCCATTGGCCAGGACTTCAGATGCAAGCTGACCAACACTTCGAGCAATGCTGGCTACCAGGATCTGAATGTCCACTATGACCCCCGTTTCAAGACGCTCAGCCCCCCGCCGTTCATGCAGGTGCTCTCCAGCGAGCCCTGGCATGTGTTGTCGATGTCTGAAACGTCGATCCGTCGTGACGCCGAGGCTCGTACCGGTGTTGCAGCAGTCACGGGAACGCAGGCGCAAAATACGGAGGTGCTCTATGACGTACTGGCCGGTGCGCCCTCAGGCAGCGTGCTGAACTTCGCGCGGATCACCGGGGGCTACGGCACGATAACGGTGGTCAACGGCCGTGTGCAGTTCACCAGTCCGAATGGCATCGCGACGACAACGGCCGAATTTGTGATCACCAAGCCCGATGGCGCACACATTGCACAGACCTTGACGATCTCGACGACTTGATGCTCCCGCTATACGTCCGGAGAGCCAGCAAGCCGGGAAGCCATGCAGATGAGTGATGGGCCGACGGCGGATGCAATTCGCGTCCAATGTCTGCGGCATGCACGCGTTTATGACCTCGCCTCGCGACGCCAGGCGGCGGCGGGCGATGCACCCCGTGCAGTCATCTTTGCCTGGGGAGCCGATGTTTCCATGCTTCAAGCCAGCCTGTTCGAACGCATAGTGATCGGGCAGCGCGCGCCTGCACGCAGATACTTTGCCGCGTCTGAGATCGCAATTAACGCCTTGGCCGCTGCGCACGTTGGGTACGAGGCCGATCGATCCAGTGCGGAAGTGCTGCTCAACGCACGCGAGAAGATGGTGGGTGCTCTTTCAGGCGAGGTAGCGCAGGTCTTGGTGAGTCGGGTTACAGGTCTCAGCTACCTGTCAGATGTGCCGCATCCATCCGAAGAGGCGATGCTGCAATGCACAACCGAACTGCTGCGAGGCCTGAGTGCTCCGGACTTCGTCCTGCGCCGGCGGGAGGAGGCCAATGAATGCATGCTTTCCGCACTGCGCGCACAGGCTGCAGGCGAAAGTCATTTGGCAATAGAACTCGCCTATGAGAGCGACTTTCAATCCCTTGAGGCGTATCTGGTCGAATCGGCTGTGGCAACAAGAGATGCCAGGTTATGGACGGTGGTCTTGCGCTGGGAACTGGTGAATACGGCCATGGCTGACGTTCCCCGCCTACCCGATGCATTCCCGGCCGCGGTCGAAACTGTTCGAAGAGTGTTGGCCGATGGTCTGGGCCAGCCTGATGGAACGCGATTCGCAGGAGTACTTCCCGCCATCGATTGATGGCTTCGATTGCACGGTCAGCGCTTCTGGCCGACAGCTTCCTGTTGCGCTTTGTCGATGATCGTCTGCGCCTTGGCCACCAGATCAGGGAGCTTGGACTGCAGAACGAACATTGTGCCGGTCACGGTCAGGGTTCCAGATGTTGCATGAGTTCCGTCAGTGATCGTGCTGTGAGCGTTGATGAGCAGACCCCGATCGAGGTGCTGGACCTTGTCCAGGAACCTCAATCGCTGCGCCTGGCTCCCGTTCACCGTGATCTCAATCGTCATCGTGGCCAGGTTGACTCCCAGACTGCTGGCCGCGTTTGCGGATATCTGGTTACTTGAGTTGTCGACCTTGTCCAGGCTTTCGGGAATTGAGGTGTTGATCAACAGGACGTTCTGAGTCGAGATGCCCGATGCGATTGCTGCAGCAGCGATTTGCCGCAGAACGGCCGGCAACTTCGCAGACTCAGGCATCCTGGAGAAGAGTTGCTGCGCCTCATGAGCCAGCTGGGGTGCCTTCGCTGCCAGATCCAGAATCTCGCCATGACGTCGGGCGAGCGTGATGTTCGCCTGCTCGACCTGAGCCGACTGCTCCTTGAGTTGGGCAGCTGTCGAGATTCGGGGCGAAAGCACGAGCGACCACAGCGCGGCGGCGAAGAGGATCAGCGCGACGATCACTCCAGTCACGGCAAGTTTCACCCTCCCAATACGCATCGCTATGCGCCCGCCTTCGTTGCCGCGAGGCCTGTGCCGGGGGTCGCTGTCGCCGCGGCCTGCAGAGCCTTGCGTTGTGCGGAGCTGAGAGGCGTTGATAGCCCACCGAGGGAGATACCGACCGTGCCTGAGAACGCCACGGATTGACGGCTGCCGACTCCTGGGGCGGCCAGAGTTGAGTTGCCGACATAGGGGCCGATGAACAAGGAATCGCGACCCAAGGCGGTCAGCAGTCGGGAGACCTGCTCGCGGGTGCCGGCGGAGGCGCTGAACACTATGCATCCGATTGCAACTGGGGATGAGAATGGATCCGGGTTAGGGCAGGGGTTTGCTACTGGCCTCCCGTTTGGGATACCGGAATAGGTCACGGAGATCGTGTCGAATGTGATGGCAGGCGAGCCGGTGCTTGCTGCGGCTGCCAGGAGGCGACGGCTGATCGCAGCGGCTTTGGGTTGAGAAGCGAGAGTGGTGACGACCAGTTTCTTCTGGCTAGTGATCTGGTTGAGCATCTGCGCAATGGGCGACAGTGCCTGGACCTGGGCTTGTTCATGTGCGTTTGCCGCCTGTGCGTCTGCAAGTGCCGCGCTGGAGGAATTGATCGCCGGCGCCTGAACCAACCAGATCAGCGTTGCGATCGCCATCAGCACGATTGCAGCGAGCATGCCCGCGCGGAAGACCTTGCTCAGGAAGATGGATTCGCGAATTTCGACTGGAAGCAGATTCACCATAGGAAGAGTGGGAGTGAACTTCGTTCGCGCATCGCTGTCTTTGGGCTCCCGTCGACGAATCCGGCTGAGGACATCGCCGAAGCTAATCTGCCGCCAGTCTGTCCTCGGCCTACTCATGTCTTAACCGCCATGGCCAGACCTATGGCCAGCGCGGCCTGAGCATCCTGTGCATACTCTCGAAGCTTCGGATTGACGCTGAGGCCCATGGTTGCGTCGGCACTTTGCACTGGATAGGGCAATTGAGTCGCAATGCGCTCGCGCAATCCATCGAGATTCGCCGCACGCCCTACAAGGAGAACTGATTCGACGGGAGCAACACCTATGCCCGATGCGTAGTAGTCGATGGAATTGGCGATCTCACCGACGATGGTGGCGGCCCAGGTATTGAGTTCGCTGAGGGCTACCAAAGAGCGCTGGTCGATCTCGGCGGCTTGCGAATCCACGATCGTGCTGAACACGCTCGATTCTGCGATGGAGACCACGGTTGGGGCTGCCCCGTTCAACCCTGTTGAGCGCTTGAGCGCCTCGGCCTCGTCACTGTCGATATCGAGCGCACTCGCGATCGATCGGGTGGCAAGATTGCTCCCAAGTTGGCTGAGGGTGCGGATGAACCGAGGCTGGCCTTCCGAGTGAATGACCACGGTCATCTGGTCGGCTCCGATATCGACTACCGCGTGCACGCTTGCGTCGTTGGGCAAATGCCCTTGGCAGACCGAACGAATGAGAGCAAAGGGCGCGTGGTCGGCAACGACGGGCTCAAGGCCCGCCTTGCGGATTGCGGACGCGATCGCGGCCGTGTGCTCACGATTCGTTGCCACCACAAGAACTCTGTTGTCGGTGGTCGCCTGACCTTTGGTGTCCGTCCGCTCGATCTCGGCGAGCAGGTGGTAGTCGAGCGCGACGGAATCGAAGTCGAATGGCAGTGAGCCTTGCACCTGGTATCGAAGTGCGGCTTTGAAATCGTCTGGGGGCATCCATGCCAGATCCAGCTGACGCGTGAGCACGTTGGGATCAGTAACAGCGAAGGCCAGGCGCCGAGTCCGGAAGCGTCCCTGCCGCCAGAGTGCACGGATGGCCTTGGCCAACGCGGGCTGGTCGATGACCGCACCGTCGGACATGACTCCCGGTGGCAATTCCGCGCAGGCCATTCGGACGATTTCGAGATCAGCAGTCGAGCGCGATCGGCGAAGTTCCACGGCGCGGATGCCGGTCGTGCCGATATCGAGCCCTATGAGGCAGAACTCGCCCTTGGCCATGCTCATCCTCCTCGTCGTCCCTCTTCGGGGGTATCGGCGCAACCATGGGCGGAGGGCCTGCTTGGGTCGATACTTCTCGTGTCGGTATTTCCGCGCGGTCGGGCTAGCGCTGCGAAGTTGATCCGAAACCACTGGTATGGCTCTACTGGTTTCGCAATTCGACGGTGCCGCTCCACTTGAGGCCGGGGCGAGCGCAGTCGAGGGTGACTTGGCGACTACGCCTGTTGAACTCGAGCAGATACTCACGGCGGCAGTGGCGCTTGGCGCTTCCGATGTGCATGTCCGAGCCGGAGCCCCACCGCTCCTGCGTGTCTCAGGTCAGTTGTTCCCTCTCGATCTGCCCGATCTCACCGAGCAGGATGCTTCAGCACTCGTCGGGCAGGCGATGACGAGTGGAGCCGATCAGGCGGCGTTCATTCGCGACCACGAGTGCGATTTCGCCCTTGTCTCGAACTCGGCAGCCCGATTTCGCGTGAATGCCTACCGTGCTCGCGGGGCAGATGCGATGGTCCTGAGACTTGTCCGGGAGCAGGTTCCCAGTCTGGTGGAGCTGGGACTCCCGAATGTGACAGGCACCCTCGCGCGCGCCACTGCGGGGTTGGTGTTGGTCTGCGGACCGACGGGCTCGGGCAAGTCCACCACTCTGGCCGCTCTCGTGGACCTCATCAATGAGGAGCGTCGCTGTCACATCCTCACCATCGAGGATCCGATTGAGTTCATTCATCGGAACAAGTTGGCCACGATCAGCCAGCGCGAACTTCATACCGACACTTTCGACTTTGCGCAGGCACTGAGATCCGGTCTTCGCCAAGATCCCGACGTCATCCTGATCGGTGAGATCAGGGACGTCGAGACCATGCGTACGGCCTTGCAGGCAGCCGAGACAGGACATCTGGTGCTCGCCAGCCTCCACGCAAAGTCGGTCGTCGATGCCGTTCATCGCATCGTCGACATGTTTCCGGCAGACGAGCAGCGCCAGGCGCGAGCCTCGGTTGCCGAGTCCCTGCAAGGGATCCTCTGCCAGCAACTGGTGGCGTCTGCGCGTGGAGATGGGCGCGTGCTCATATGCGAGGTTGCCGTGGCGACTCCACGGGTAAAGGAGGCTGTGGCCGACTCCACGAAGACAGCGCTGCTGGGCGAGATCATCACCGATGGTGAGTACTACGGCATGCGTTCTTTCGAGCAGGATGCCGTCCGACTCGTACTCGCAGGCGACGTGTCTCTTCGCGAGGCCGAGACGGTGGCATCGAATGTGACGGATCTCCTTGTGGCGCTGAGACGGGCGGGATTCCGTGAATAGTTCTTCAGGCTCTGTCGCCGAAATCCTGGTGATGAGTGGCCTCATCACGAGAGAGCAGAAGGCGGCCGCGGAAGCGGTCGCGACTTCGCGGGGCGAGCCTGTGCTCAATATCTTGGTGCAGCAGGGAAGTATCACAAAGAAGGACATCGTGCGCGCGACAGTGCAAGCCGCTGGACTGGAGTTTATCGACATCATGAGCCTGAAGGTGGATGAGTCGGCGGTGCACCTGCTCACGGGTGATCAGGCACGCAGGTACCAGGTGATCCCCGTCGCATTCGAGGCACAGACCCTTGTCGTAGTCGCCGATTCGCAGACGGCGGCCAATTGGCAGATCGGTGAGGATCTGGAGACGATCACCCATCATTCTGTGCGATTCGCCTGTGCAATGAAGGCTGAGATCGCTATTCGCATCAATCAGTTGTACCGCGCAGAGTATGAACTCGGCGAACTCGTGCGTGACATGCTCGTCGACGAGAAGCTCATCGACATCCAGGCACCAGTGGTGTCGACGTCTGATGCTCCGCTGGTGCGCTATGTCAATCTGCTGCTGAATCAGGCGATCTCCGACAAGGCCTCCGATATCCACGTTGAGCCCAGCGAGGACTACATCCGAATCCGATTCAGGATCGATGGCGTGCTCAAAGAGCAGGCGCCGGCACCCAAGGAGATGCAGTCGGCCTTGATCTCGCGACTGAAGATCATGGCTGAAATGAACATCGCCGAACGCCGAGTACCGCAAGATGGACGACTGTCATTGATCTGGCAAGGCAAGAAGGTCGATCTGCGGGTCAACTGCTTGCCGACTGTGTGGGGCGAGAAGATCGTGATGCGCATTCTGGACAATTCCTCTGCCCAGATGACGTTATCGGATCTCGGCTTCTCTGCGCCGAACCTGAGTCATTGGCGGGACTCCTTCGAGCGACCCAATGGCATGCTGATTGTCAGTGGCCCGACCGGATCAGGAAAGTCCACGACCTTGTACGCGACTCTGAACACTGTCACAAAGCCTGAGATCAACATCGTGACGGTCGAGGATCCCGTCGAGTACCGCATCCCGGGCATCAACCAGATTCAGACGAATGCCAAGGCAGGGCTCACCTTCGCCTCAGCTCTGCGCTCGATTCTGCGTGCCGATCCTGATGTCATCCTGATCGGTGAGATTCGCGACTATGAGACCGCCCAGATCGCGGTGGAATCAGCGCTCACCGGTCATTTGGTTCTGACCACGCTGCATACCAACAATGCACCGAGTGTGATCACGCGGCTCATCGAAATGGGGATCGAGCCATTCCTGGTGAGCTCGGCACTCGCTTGCGCCACAAGTCAACGCCTGGCCCGGCGACTGTGCCCTGACTGCAAGCGTCGCGTGAACAAGAGCGTTGCTGAATTGGCGGTGGTGCACTTTGAGTATCAGCCGGATCTGGATCCCACCTTCTACGAGCCGAAAGGCTGCTCGAGCTGCGCGAACACCGGCTACCGAGGGCGCATGGGCCTGCATGAAGTGATGCCAATGTCTGAGGACATCGGCCGACTCGCATTCGGCCGGGCCACTTCCGATGAAGTAAGTCGGGTGGCGATCGATGCCGGCATGCGCACCCTTCGACAAGACGGCTGGCTGAAGGTCTCACAGGGGCTGACCACGATCAGCGAAGTCCTGCGCGTGATCGCCTAGTCGTGGTCACTCTTGAAAGGGCCGCCGATGAATGACGAGGATTTCAACTTGCCGGTCTCGGCCAAGCCAGTCGAGCTGGTCTTGCCCACTGTGCCGCCGATCGGTCTCATGTCACCTGGCGGCCATGCGTCTGCACCCAAAGCCGCAGCAAGATCGACGGTTGTCGCACCTGCCCTGCCGCCGGCGCCCGGTGATATCGGGATCGTGGCGCGTCCCCGCGAAGAGCGATCGGGGTTGATGGGCGGCTTCGTCCTTGATGAGCTGCTCGTTCAACTATTGGAAAGTGGTGGCTCCGATCTGCACCTCAGCGTGGGCTCACCTCCGCTGATTCGTGTGAACGGCGATCTGCAACCGGTAGTGGGATATCAGCCGTTCTCTGGCCAGGAGATCAAGGCGGCGCTCTACGCGGTGCTGACCGACCGTCAGAAGCAGGTCTTTGAGGAGAACAAGGAACTCGACTTAGCCTATGCGCTGCCCGGTGCCGCACGCTTTCGCGTGAACCTGTTGCAGCAGCAAGGCTTCATGGGGGCAGTCCTCCGTGCCATTCCCTGGGAGATCAAGTCCTTGGAGGCCTTGGACATGCCGGCAGAACTAGGCGAGCTGTGCAAGCTTGCGCGCGGCCTGGTGCTTGTGACCGGCCCGACCGGTTCGGGGAAGTCCACCACTTTGGCAGCAATGGTTGATCGGGTGAATCGCACGCGCAAGGGGCACATCATCACGATCGAGGATCCCGTCGAATTCGTCCACAAGCACCGATCCTGCGTCGTCAATCAGCGCGAAGTGGGCACCGACACCTGGTCTTTTGCCAATGCGCTCAAGCACGCGCTTCGTCAGGATCCGGATGTGATCCTGGTTGGTGAGATGCGTGATCTGGAGACGATCTCGATTGCGTTGACGGCCGCGGAGACAGGCCACCTTGTCTTTGCCACGCTGCATACGAGCTCTGCTGCCAGCACCATCGATCGAATAATCGACGTGTTCCCGGCGGAGCAGCAGGCGCAGATCCGCACGCAGTTGGCCAATTCGATCGAAGCGGTGGTCTGCCAGACCCTGTGTCGAACGGTTGATGCAGCAGGGCGCGTCGCGGCGACCGAGGTCATGATTGCCACGCCGGCGATCCGCAATCTGATCCGCGAGGGCAAGCTGCAGTCGATCCCCTCGGCTCTGCAAACAGGGTCGCGACATGGAATGCACACACTGAATCAGAGCCTCGCTGAATTGGTTAATGCCGGGTCAGTGGAGTACGACGTAGCGCGCGAGAAATGCTCAGACGCCCTTGAACTTGACCAGCTACTGGGAAGAGACACCAATGCCTCAGATTGAGTACCTCGTCAGAGCGCGCGCCCGCAACGGTCGGCTGGTCGAGCAACTGATCAGGGGATCGAGCGAGACCGATGCCATTGCACGCATACGTCAACTCGGGCTGACACCGATAGCGGTCGAGGCCAAGGCAGGCGGCTGGAATCGTGATATCAACCTTCGCAAGCCCAAGGTCAAGGGCAAGGACCTCGCTGTCATGACTCGCCAGTTCGCCACGATGCTCGGTGCGGGCCTGCCGATACTGCGGTGTCTGGCGATCCTGGCCGAGCAGTCTGAGAGCCAACGGCTTCGCGAAGTCCTCCTTCGTGTCCGTGACGATGTCGAACGAGGCGCGGCACTGTCGGAATCCCTTGCGGAATATGAGGAATTCCCACCGATCATGGTCAACATGATTAGAGCAGGCGAAGTCGGTGGCTTCCTGGACGAGACCATGCTGCAGATCGCTGAGTCGATCGAGGCCGATGTGCGTCTGCGTGGTCGAATCAAGGCCGCGTTGACCTATCCAGTCGCAGTAGGGGTCATTGCAGTGATCGTCACCACAGCGATGCTCATCTTCGTGGTTCCGGTCTTCTCCGAAATGTTCAACAACCTCGGCGGACAGCTTCCCGCTCCCACCCAATTTCTGGTGAACCTGTCAAATCTGGTGAAGAATCCGTACTTCCTTTTCCCGATCATCCTCGGAAGCATTCTGCTGGTCTGGTGGTACCACCATGTGAGTCGCGAACCGTGGCTGCGCGCAATTGTTGACCCGATGAAGTTTCGCTTGCCGGTGTTCGGTCACCTCTTCCAAAAGATCGCGCTGGCCCGCTTCAGCCGTAACTTCGCTGCACTGCTGCGCGCAGGAGTCCCGATCCTCGTTGCGCTTGACATCGTTGGTGACACAGCCGGAAACATTGTTATCCGTCGCGCGGTCGATGACGTGAAGGAGAGTGTGCGTCAGGGGTCGAGCATCGCAAAACCACTTGCCGAGCATGGCGTTTTTCCTGACATGGTGGTGCAGATGATGGCAGTGGGCGAAGACACCGGAGCCCTAGATCACATGTTGGGAAAGATCGCCGACTTCTACGACGAGGAGGTTGAGTCGACAACGGAGCAACTGATGGCGCTCATTGAACCCATCATGATCATGATGCTCGGTGCACTTGTCGGAGGGATGATCGTGGCGATGTACCTGCCTATTTTCAATATCTTCGACCTCGTCAAGAAGTGAGGGGCCAACTCCTGCAATCGGTCCGAAACCCTTTGTATCAGCCCATCGGGGGCTGAACCCCGACGAGGGGTAGTTTGATCAGGAGTCATCACATGCTCACTCGCTTAACAAGGATGCGGGACGAACGCGAATCGGGTTTCACCCTGATCGAGCTTCTCGTCGTCGTCATCATCATTGGAATTCTCGCCGCAATTGCGATCCCCGTTTTCTTGAATCAGCGCAACTCGGCGCGTACGGCTTCAGTTGAATCTGACGTGCGCAATGTGGCCACACTGATGGAGACGGCGTACACGCAGAACAGCGCCTACCCTGCCGGTGGAACCAACCTCATCACCACGAACGACGCGAAGATCTCCGTTGGCAATGTGCTGTCGGTTGCTGTTGCGGCCACCGGAAACTCCTTCACCATCGTGGCCTGCAACTCCGAGGCGCTCGCGGACAGCCTGACCTACTACGACTCAGCGGGCGGTGGCTTGATCACTCCGACAGCCGCTGTAGTCGCGGCTGGCTGCCCGGCGGGCACGGCTCCAGCAGCGGACGTCGTCTAGCCGACTCCACCCAGCACGACCCTGACTGTGGGGCCGGGAGCCGAGTCTGGCACCGGCCCCACAGTCATCAGGCAGCCAGATTGCGGCTCGAAGAATTCACGCCTTGTAAACATATTTAAGTTGCCGTGACGCAAAAGCCGTGTCATAGTCTTACTATGACCAGTCAAATGACCGGACAATTCATTCCGGATGCGCTTCCCCTGTCGCAGTTCGGTTCCGAGTTTTCGGGTATTGAACGTGAAGTCGAGATCGGCCTGAGATTGGCTCCTACTCACCAGGCTGCTCGTCTTGCGGCGCGTGGGCTGGCCGTGATTCTTGAGCACTTCCCGTCGGTGCCCACGCGGCTAATCGGGGTGGATGCAGAGGACACCCGTTTGCATCTGACCCTCGCAGTAAGCCTGGGCTCGCTGGTGGACGTCAAGTTGGCCAGTCCACGATCATGCTTGGCTGTGCTGCTGGTTCGGCGGGTCATCGAGGACCTCGCTGCCTACGATCCCTGCTTGGTCGAGATTCCGGACCCCGCGGCACCGATGGCGATGCTGGCGCGAGGCCTCCAAGTGAGTACTGCGCTTGCAGACTCCAGCCTGCCACCGGTGGCCAAGCTTGAGCAGATGGCCTAGTGAAGACCGAACAGAGACCGCCTATTGACGAAGAGCTCATCGTCACTTCCAACCAGCGGCTGGGGCGTCGAGTGCCCGATCTCATAGTCCGCGGCAGGCATGAGCGGGAAATACTGGCGATGGCACCCGCAATGACTTGCGACCGTGTGCACTGGTCCACCGTAGAGCCGTGCGATCTGCCGGCACTCGTGCGCGACCTTGGGGATCAGGTCTGGACGCGCCAGTGGAGTGACGGCCAATACCGGATCTGGGTGCCGGCGGGAATGGGGTATCAGACCCGGGATCGGGTGCGCGACTGGAGCCAGCAGCATGGAGTTGAGATCGTCAATGCCCGGGTAGAGGAGGCAGTGCCGTTCAGGGATCTGGACTCGATTCCCGACGGGCTGATGACGGAGATGCTTGCCGAGTGCACCGCTTGGCTGTTCTCGCGATCGTATGGAATCCGTCGCAAACTCGCAACGGAACTTGACCTCGTCCAAGACGAAGATGTCCGGTCGCTGATGTACCTGTTCATCCATGATCACGCCGATCGCTTCGATGCCGATCGCACAGGACGCAACGGCACCCTCAATTTCACGGCGTTCATGTTCGGCAAAATCCGTACCTGGCCTCAGGATGCAGCCCGAGCGGCCTATGGGCGAACTCTGGTCGGGGATCGCATCGCCTTGCATCGGGCAAACGAGGCGGCGATGACGGCATCCGGTCGTGCCGCGAGTGAAACCGACCGCGCCCTGGCACTTGGGGTGACGGTCACTGAGCTGCGAAGGCGACAGGATGCGATCAGCACGCTCTCGAATCTGCGCAACTATCAGGAAATCATCGTGGGGGAGACCGACATGGATTCGGTCGCCGCCGGCAGACGGGAGGGTTCCTCGGCCGGATCCGATGGACCCGAATCGTATGCCCGGGCTGCAGCAGTCACCCGCGCATTGCTGGATGCCGTCTGTGACGATGACGCCAATTCCCGCCGTGCCCAAGACCCACTGGCATTGACTTGCGCATATATGACTTTCTGGGAGGGATTGAATCGAGCAGAGTTGGCAAGGGCACTCGAAATCCTGCCAAAGACAGCGACAGCGGCACTGAAGCGGGCTCTTGCGCAGATGGACGCGACGGAACTGCTTTGACGAGCATGCCGGCACAGGTGATCCCCTGGACCTACACCGACTCGCCGGGAATCCTGATGTGGAACTGGGTGACAGAGCATTTCGTTGCCCGCATCACAGGTCGAGAGGTTGATCCACAGAGCCCCGGCGAGAAACGAAACATCCGGGCCTATAACTGGGAACTCTGCGACCGAATGCACAGCATTCAAGGCATGCCCCGATTGCTTGTTGAGGGAACCGCTCTTGCCTTCGATGAGGCGGAGAGTCGGATTCGTGAACATGTGGGAAAGTGCTATGACTTCCGGCTCGGATACCTGAAATTCGCTGGCAGTCTTGCCCAGACCTACGCACTGGCCTCGGGCGAAACAGTAGATGTGGGCCCGTACGTCGGGACCCGCTGCTCGGTAACCGTCTTGCAATCCGATCGAACTGAGCGCACCGTGGCCGGGACATTTGCAGTCGATCGTTATCGATGGTTGGTCACCACTCACGATCAGCAGTTGGAGATCATCCCGGAGCATGTCGTGCGGATCACGAACCGATCGGAAGCTGCCGATCGAGCCGCAGCCGTCAATCGCTCCGACACCTATACCGGTATCGGTCGGATGTATCGGGAAGATCCACGCGCTGGGTGTACAGGGCGTCCGGGCTTCACCGTTGGCACCGTCGATCACGCTGGGGCACTGCAGTGCCCCATCCACGAGGTCGGCTTGCAAGAGTCCCCCAGCGCCTGAGCAGTCCGATACTCCCGATGAGGAGGATCGATGCGCGTACACCTTGGCCGGCACAAGCCACCCACGAAAATTGGCCTGCCCTTGGCATCCCATCCGGAGGTCGATCGCGTTTGCGCTGATTCGCGCACCGGTTGCCTTGAGGTGACTGCCTCCCTGTCCGGGTCAATGGCCCGACTCTTCTTCGTGGACGGCCAAGTCTACGCGATAGAACTCATGGGGTACGACGTCCCGGTAGGTCGCCGACTTGTCTCTGCAGGTCTGATCGATGCGCGCCAACTGGCGCAGCTCGAGCACGAGTCCGACCCCGATTCGACTCATGCCAGTCTGGGACGAATGGCCCTGGAGCGTGGGTGGATCACTGCTGACTCCTTGGCCAATATCCATCAAGAGTTCCTGCTCGCTGGGCTTGGAGCGGTACTCGAATGCTCGGAAGTGACGTCACGATTCGTGGACGGAGCCATGACAAATGAGGTGTGCACCATGCCCCTCAACTTCGACGAACTTCAACAAGCCGCCCGAATTCGCCGTCGTCGCATGAGCCAGGAGTGGGAACAGATCGCACCCGCTTCATCAGTGTCTGAAATAACCTGGAATGCAACGGGTGTCCTGCTCCCAACTGGGTTTGAGTTACCAGAATTCGCATCGCTGCTTGCCGCTCTGGCCTTGGAATCAAGCCTTGATAAGGCGGCCAATGCGCTGGGCCTGACTCGAGCCGAGGCAACCCACCTTGTGGTTGGTTTGGTGCACGCCGGAGTCGTGGAGATTGGTGAGGGCACCGGGCTCCCTTGCGAATCCATTTTGGTGCCGGAGGCGTTCGATCAAGTGCCCTTCCATGCCGACATCACGCCTTTGCTCCAGACTCAGCAGTTGGTGCTCGACGAGTTTGAGGAGCCAGAGGAGTCAGCCGAGGAATCTGAACCTCAGAACCTGCCTCCCTCCATCGTCGAGGTTGCTGTGCTGCCTGTTCCCCTCCTTGCAGTTGCGCCAGTCTTGGATGGAGGGGGGGACTTCGCAATCGCAACCTTGCGAGCTGAACTCGTGGCAGCCGAGAGCCAGGCCCGTCAGGTGCGTGAGCGTCTTGAGGCCGCGATCGCTCGAAGAGCCGCACTACGTGAGTGATGTGGCAGCAGCAATCGTCGCCGCGCTCGGTGTCCTGGGGCTGTTGATCGGTTCATTCTTGAACGTGGTGATCGCGCGGGTGCCAGAGCATCGATCGGTCATTCACCCGGCATCAGCATGTCCAGACTGTGGAAGTCAGTTGCGCTGGCGGGACAACATTCCGGTGCTCTCCTGGTTGGTCTTGCGTGGTAGATGTCGTACATGCGGCGGCGTGATTTCGTGGCAGTACCCGCTCGTCGAACTCGCTAATGCAACTCTGTGGGTTGCTCTGGCGTACTGGTCATTGTTTGTGGTGGAGCAGGCATCGCTGCTGCCACTTCTGCTGACTCTTGCCAGTGCCGGTCTGGCCTTGGCAGTGATCGATGCGCGTACCCAGCGCCTGCCCGACGCGATTGTGCTGCCGTTGTATCCCATTGCCGTGGTAGGTCTGGCCGCGAGCCAGCTTGTCACAGGTGTAGGGCACTGGCTACCTGCACTTGGCGGCGCGCTGCTGTGGATTTCGGTGATTGGGGGACTCTGGCTGCTTACTGCCGGACGTGGGATGGGCTTTGGGGACGTCAAACTGGCGCCCATCCTTGGCGCGACTCTTGGCTGGTTGGGGATGGAGTATGCGGCGGTCGGCTTGTTCGCCGGCTTCCTCGTTGGCGCAGTTGTTGGAATCGTCTATCTGATTTCGGGACGTGCTCAGCGGGGCTCGCGTTTGGCGTTCGGGCCATTTCTTCTCATCGGCTCCCTTCTCGGCTTGCTCATTGCAGAGCCGGTTTGGGGAGCCTATTCAGACTTGATGGGCTTGTGATGTCAAAGGGAACCGATACTCATCGTAAGGAGGCAGAACCATGCTGGGCTGGATCAAAAAGGACGCAGAGGGGCTCACGTTTGTCATGCGCTCGGGGACCGGTCGGGTCACTGCGGTCGTTCCAGTCGCTGACAATGACGATACGGAGAAGCGCTCATTTCACACCGTCGAACTTGACGTTGATCGCCCGCCGGGTCATTCGCGATCCATTCGGTTGAGCGCGCAAGCCCGTGTGTGTGAGGGCGACGAACTCCACCACAAGGCGGTGGCTTGCCAAGCTCGCGACTGTGCGGTCTCCTGGTCGATCGCCTGGCATCGCCATTCTGGAGTTCCCGACGATGTGCCCGTCACATCACTTGATCTGCAGCACGAAACCCAAGCCTGGTTGGCCGAACTAGACGACTTTGTCGATGGTGAACTCGCAGAGTCCGACTGGCATTCGGATCAGTCACAACCGAGGAGTGCTCATGAGTGATCAACCCATCGAAGGCTCGTGCTCCGTATTCGGCAAGGTCGATCAGACCGAAATGGCTGACCGGCTTACCCACTCGCCAATCGACGACGCAGACATTGGCCTCCTCTCCGATCGTGACGAGCATGGGGATCTGCAAGTTTCGCAGGCGCTCATTGAAGGAATCCGGATCTTTTCTGGTGAGACTGGATCTCCCACCGGGGCTGCGGGATTGGAAGCCGAGGATCAGCAGGAATCACCGGTATCCGCCGAGGAATTGAGTGACTCCGTCTTCAGAGTTGAGCAAGAACACAAGCGTGCTTTTCTCCTGTACGGGCCGGCCGGACTCAGTCCAGCCAACTTGATTGCGGAACGGAGGGGGTCCCAGAAATGAGCGTTGAACCGCAGGAGAGCGGCACGCAGATCATCGTCGTCGGGGAACCGCAGTTGTATTCTCTGCTCGGTGCATCTGGTGCATCGTGGCGATTGGAAGAACGTCAGGAATCAATTGAGGCGATGTGGGCAGCGCTGGCTGCTGGCCGCATCAGTTCGCGTGCTCGAGTGCTGGTGTTCTCGGATTCCCTGGCCGTCGGTCAGGCTCATGAGGCGCGTGAGATTGCCCAAACGGCGCAAGCAATTGTGACGATGGCTGATGCTGGTGCGCGAGTCTTCGTGGCATCTGCACATCAGCGCACCCGGGATGCACTTTGGGCGCAAGTTGAGGCCTATGCGATATCGCAGGAGCTTGATCCCAATCAGATAGTTGTGCATTTCCTTGACCTTCATTTTGGAGGGAGGGCGGTACTGCAAGGCATTGCCCAGTACACCGAAGACTTAGTGAAGTTTCCCGAGCCGCTCCCAGCTGACATCGATGTCATCCTGGGAATGCGGGGCGATGATGCCAATGCAGTAAGAAATGGAACTCTTGCCCTTCGAATGCCGGCCCTGCCGTTCATTGGTGGGATCGGAGAGCCACAATCAGAAGATTCCTTGACGCCAGAGGTTCCTGCTGCCGCTTCGATGGAACTGCTCAATCGTGCCAAGCCGCCCGGTCAGACCACGATCACCGTCACTTCCAGTAAAGGCGGCTCAGGCAAATCCACCGCCTCCATCATGCTCGCCGCTGCGATCGCCCGCGCGTCTAAGCAGGCGGGCGCTCCCTTGTCCGTGTGCATTGTGGATCTGGACACTCGTGACGGTCAGGTTGCATCGCTGATTGGCCGGTTCATGCCGACAGCATTGAACATCAGGGTGCAACCGGTATGGGACGAAGAGTGCATCCGGAGCAGCCTTGTCAAGGCTGAGACCTTGGACGTGTACTGCCTCTTGGCGCCAATCCGTCCTCGTACAGCAGATGCGGTCGGACCTGATTTCTACCGGGCGATCGTCAGAAGTCTCCAGCGAATGTTCGATGTCATTGTCATTGACACCAGCGTTCTGTACCTGGAACCCCTTATTGCAAGTGTGGCATTGGTGGAAGCAGATGAGATCCTGTTCGTCACCAACTTGGCTTCCACAGCAATCCAAGGCATGGCTCGCGCTTTGCGCGAAATCACGTCTCCACTGGAGGAGTCCGGATTAGGCATCTCCCGAGAGAAGTTGGGAATTGTCGTCAATCAATCTGCGGCAAATGTTGGTATGGAGCAGGAACAAGTCCTTGCAGCCGGGCTGGGCATGCCAGTTGTTGGCGTTATTCCGCTTGCGACTCGTGATGTCTTGACAGCTACGAACCTCAATCGTATGCATGAATTGCTCGACCATCCCAATGTCGGTCCGGCATATTATGAACTTGCCCATGCATGCCTTGCCGATCGACCTTTGGCGGATTGGGCAAGCAATGCGGCTCCTGAGGACTCGGTTCAACACCTACAACTCGCTACCGAAGGCTTTGATCCTGAGACTGAGCGTCGTCGTATGAGCTTCCAGCGCTAACACGATAAGAATCTGGAGGGAATAGGTGTCCGAGTACTCAGATGCGGCTTTCGCAATGTTTGGGTTGCAGCAGCCGCTGACACTTGCCGAGATTGCCGAGATTGCCCCTGAACTCCGGTTTCGCATGGCAGGTTCGCAGATTCCGCATTGGTTTGCCGCAGCTGCCGATGGGGATTCGACTCTTCCCGAGATTGCTCCAGAGTTGCAAGCGCTGTTGGCCGGGAAAGATGTGACAGGTGCACTCGACGGCGTCGACCTCGTCAGGCTTTTTGCCCCTGAACTCCAGGTACTCACTGGGCCGAATGGTGGCGCAGGGGCCGAGAAGATCCCTGCAGGGGAATCCGCGCAAGTTTCTGAGCAGCCAACCGGTGCCGTGCAAATCGGGCTTCTTCTGGAATTGTCCGATCTCGACGACTGAATCTACGGAAGCCGGTCACATGCAGTTTCACCGCATGGATGACATGACATCCTCAGACTTCGAAATCCTGCGCGAAGTCCACGAGAATAATCTGCAAAAGCTGCCTGACCTGTTGTTGAGCATGCTTGATCTTCTCGGCGGTGATGAGACCTATCCAGGTGATCGCAAGGTGCACCGAGTACTGAACAAGGCCTGGTCACCACCGACTGGCTAGTTCCATCGTCGTAGCTGCCCGCTCGCGGGACTTGGCGAGCATGGCCACCTTCGATTCGATGTCGCAAGCTCGAGAAATTCATCGAGATCCCCCCCAACGGCCTTGAGTTCGTCTTGCGACACAAACGCGATGCTCACAGTGGAGACACGGGTTCGACAGGGGCGAATACTTGCTAGCAAATCGAACAAAGGAACGCCGATGACGCTCTACATGCAGTGCGAATGTAGCCATTCAATGACAGCGGACTCAGAAGCAGCACTGGTGACAAGCGTCGTCTCACACGTGCAGCAGACTCATCCCGCGCAGATGCATCGGATCTACCGCGATTGCCTGAATCAGTTGTATCGAGACAGAACGCTCACGAGCAGGTACGTCGCCTGATGTCCTCGCACAATCCGAAGACCCCTACCAGCGAGCTTCCCAAGGTCGCCGTCATTGCGCACAGCGGCAAGACGCTCGGAGGCGGTCTGACAGAGCTTCGACAAGTTCTTGCCGACTCTGGCTTTCCTGAGCCGCTGTGGCTGGAAGTCGCCAAGAGCAAGTACGCGCCGGCGATGGCCCGTAAGGCCATGGCTGCGGGTGTCGACATTGTTTTCGTCTGGGGTGGCGATGGCTCAGTGCAGAAATGCGTGGACGTCCTGGCCAAAGAGGATGTTCTGCTGGCGATTCTGCCAGCGGGCACTGGCAACCTGTTGGCCCGCAATCTCAATATCCCCCAGGACATCAAGGCGGCAGTTGAGATCGGCTTGCATGGCGATCGCAGAAGTATCGACACCGGCACCATCAATGGAGAGCATTTCTCCATCATGGCTGGCGCGGGGATGGACGCATTGACTATGGAAGACGCCGACAAAGGCTTGAAGGACAGGTTCGGACGTGCTGCTTATCTGTGGACCGGTGCCCGACAGCTTGCTGCGACGCCGATTCGCTGCAGGGTCTGGGTTGAGGGTCGCAAGTTCTACAAGGGCAAGGTCACGTGCGTTCTGATTGGCAATCTGAGTCAGATCATGGGCAGCATTGAGGTGTTCGAAGGCTCTCGTCCAGATGATGGCATTCTGGAGATCGGCGTGATGAGCGCGAAAAGCCGCACCCAATGGCTGCGTACCATCAGTCGAGTCGTCGTGGGTCGCGCTGAGAATTCTCCCTTCATCGACACCACGCGAGGCACCAGGTTCAAAGTTCGCTTTGATCACAAGGTGGTCTATGAACTGGACGGAAGTGTTCGCAAGCCAACCAAGCAACTGGACATCAGGATCCATCCCAAGTCCATCACCATCTGCGTTCCCTTTGAGACGAGCGAGAAGCAGACGAACCGATGACTTCCACCTCCGGCAACTCAGGGGTCGTTGACGCTGCTGCCTCCACCGCAGCCAGCAGCCCCATGGGCTGGATCGCTCGGGTGGGTCTGACCGCCCGGGCATTGATCTATCTGGTCATGGGCTGGCTGGCCATTGTCGTCGCACTCGGCGGGGGAGCCAAAGTCGATCAACGTGGCGCGTTGACCAAGATCCTGAGCCAACCCCTGGGCACTCTGCTTGTCGCGCTGATGCTGCTGGGCTTCGTCGCCTATGCGCTGTGGCGATTCAGCGAAGCGGCATTCGGCGTTGACGGCGATACGAGCATTGCGACCCGTGGGAAGTCTCTCCTGCGCGCGATTGCCTACACCATCATCGCCATTGGCACCCTCCTGGTGTTGCAAGGGGCGCGCCAGCCACAAGCCAAAGACCAGGCGAAGTTGGCAAAAGCCGCTCTGGAAGCGCCAGCAGGTCAATGGATCCTTGGATTGGTGGGAGCGGGCGTCGCGATTGCCGGCCTCATCATGATCGTCGAGGGCTTCACCACTGCGTTCCTGAAGTACTTCGACTACCTCCCGCCGGCCAGACGCAGAGCCGTCGTCAACCTTGGGCGGGTCGGCACGATCGCGCGAGGCGCTGTCTTCCTGATTGCGGGCGTTCTGGTGATCCTCGGTGCAATGTCACACGACCCATCGCGAGCCGGCGGCATCAACGAAGTCGTGCAGACCACACTCGACCTGCCCATGGGGCCCGCACTGGTATTCGTGATGGGTGCTGGACTGCTGATCTTCGGCGTATACGGACTGGCCGAGGCCGCCTGGCGCCGAGTGCCGAATGGAGATGCAGCATGACACCGACCCAATATCCAAAGTTGCACTGGCGCCCTGTTGCATTGCGACTGGTTGGTGGTGGGCTGCTGCTTGCCCTGCTCATTTGCATTGTTGGATGGTCGCTGTCGGCTGCTCAGAGTTTGGACTTCTTTGCTCGAGAAGCAAAGGTGAATATCTGGGCCGCTGAGCACCGCACGGATGCCTGGAACAGCCTCACGATGGTCTGGTCGAATCTCGCCGATACCAAGGTGTGCATTGCCGTCCTGCTCGTTGGGATCGTCGTCTTTCGAATCTGGCTTGGACGCTGGCGCGAGTCATGGACTCTCCTGGCGGCCATCGTCGGTGAGCTTTGGGTCTTTCTCATCGTGACCGCTCTCGTGGGTCGCGATCGTCCACCGGTGGAGCCTCTGGATCTCGCGCCGCCCACATCCAGTTTTCCTTCGGGTCACATGGGCGCAGCAATTGCCCTCTACGGGTGCATTGCCATCATCCTTCTGCGTGAGCTTCGGCCTCGTTGGCTGGCGATTGTCTTCGCGGTTGTGCTGTGGACGATCCCGCTGATGGTCGGATTTTCGCGGATCTATCGCGGAATGCACTTTCCCACCGACGTTCTTTTCGGCGCGATCGGTGGGTCGGTTTGGCTGACTATCGCCATCACGACCTTGCTTCCTCGGGAAGTGCGAGTACCGAAGGATGCACCATCCCAGGCCACATCGGTTCCATGAGCCAGCCGACGAATGACACAGACAAGGGCGCGGTGACCCAAGGCGCCGAGAAGTTCGTCGATGCTGTTGCGACGGGGCTGGATCCCACTGCTCCATCGCAACCCGCGTCCTCCGGGGTCGTCGTCGATTTCCCGGAAGTCGTCCCCAACATCGGCATATCGAGTCAAACGCTGCTATTGATTGGCCTGGGGTCAGGAGCGCTCTTCACTGTGCTCGCTATCGCAGTCGGAGCTCATTCGCTTCCAACGATCACCGTGGACGGCGACATCCACCGATGGGTCGTTGCGCATCGCGGAGCCCTCGACGTTGACTTCGCCCGCATGGTCACCTGGGGTGGGGCAACGATCGTCACTATCCCGGCCCTGGCCGTCATTGGAGCCCTGGCCGTCAAGGGCCCCAAGCGTCTGAGTTCTCGCATCGGCAGCGGCGTTCTCTTGGCTGGCGTTGCAAGTGTGGGCATGTACGTGGGGCTGTCGATCAACGCACTCATGGGCGGCCAGCGTCCGGATACGACCGACTGGCTTGGATCCGCTGGCGGCCCGACCTTTCCCTCGGGCCATACCACCTCCGCGACGATCTTCGCCGGAGCCTGCCTTTGGGCAATCGCTCCGCGGCTGAACACCTCCCGAACTAGGGTCCTGGCCTGCAGCGCTGCTGTTGCCTATGCCGTGCTGGTCGGATCCAGTCGCGTCTGGCTTGGCGTGCACTGGCCAAGTGATGTGCTTGGTGGTTGGCTCTTCGGTGTTGCCTGGGTTGCGCTTGCCGAATCGGCCTTGATCTTTGCGCGACAACGCTTCCCTCGACCATCCGTCAAGGGCAGCGTCAAGTAGCTGAGTTCAGAACTCTCGATTGCGGCGCATGCGACGAGTACGTCCGTCGGGGTCATAGACCGTGCGATAGATCGGCTTTGCCCAGACCTGCGTGCGCCGGCGCACATGCCCCTGGTTGAATTCTCGCAATTGTCCTGTGGGTCGAGGACCTTGCTTGCCACCAAGATGCCAGGCATCCAAGGCTGCTGCACTGTCATGAAATGCCTTGAAGAAGGCTCCGGGATCCTGCAGATCCTCCTCATTGAATCCCGCCCCCAGATGCTCCAATGCAAGCGTCAGCCGTAGTACTCTCACGTGTCCGTCACCAGATGCATCCATGAATGCAGCGCTGAGCTCGGAGTCGTTAGTCCACGAACGTCGGTTGGTGTTGTCGGAACCGATGCAGCCCCACACGTCATCAATCAGCACAACTTTGGCATGCACATACACCGGAGTTCCCTTGTCATTCTCCAGGAAATAGATCGCAACGCGATCACCGCCAGCGGCATTCAATACTTCGAGGGCACCTTGCCTGCCAAGTTGATTGGGTGGCATCGACAGGCGCCCATCTTGTTCAGGGTAGCCGGGGATGACAAAGACCATCTGCAGTTCGGGTTCTCGTCGCAGGGCGTCGGCATACACCGAGGCGACCTCATGCGACCACAGGTATTGGTCCTCGACGTACACGAAATCTCTCGCATTGGAGAGCGCTTTGATGTAGCCACGGGCAATGCTGCGTTCGCCTTCTCGTGCGAATGGATAGCCGGGATGGCGAACGGGGTAGGTGCGAAGCATCTGCAAGGCAACAGCGCCTCTTGGCCCGGGATCCGGGCCCTGGGGCGGCAGCGGGGTTGACGTCTTGCTCTCGCGATGCAGCCAAGAAGTGAGCACGTGAAGTGGATGACGCTCGAGTGGACTGGGATCCTCCCAGCGCTCACGAAACACCGTTTCGACATCACCTACGGCAGGCCCGCGTATTGCCATTTGAATGTCGTGCCAAGGCGGCTGGTCTCCGTAGACCTTGGCCATCAGCAATGCCTGTGGATCGCCGGCATGCATTGCGTCATCTCGTCGACCATGACAAAGATCGATGCCGCCGACGAATGCAAGGTCCAACTCTGGTCGGTCCCCGTGGCGCAAGACGACCAGCTTTTGGTGATGGGATCCGAAGGCTGGCACGCGCATGTCCAACAGGACCTTTGCGCCGGCCTCCTCCAAAATCTCGCCAAGCCCACGGTTGTTCTGCGCGCCGAATTGCATGAACGTATGCGAACGCCACAGCAGGCCACGAACATCGACGCCCCTCGCGGCCGCCGCAGCGAACATTGCCCCTACTTCTGCGCCGGCCGAATCCAGATGCTGGTCCGGATCCCCGCGCCAGTCAGTGAACATGAGCCGATCGCCGGCGCGCAGATCTTCCACTGCAGTCAGGAGTTGACGAAAGTAGAGACTGCCGTGCACGAGCGGCTCGATGAAATTTCCAGTTGTCCAACTCAGGCCATCGGAGTGTCGTGAATCAAGGCTGGTGTCAGGATTGCCGCGCTCTGCGGCGGTAAGGAACCAGCGTGCAGGATCAGCGCTGCCCGTCTCAATTGGACTTTGCCAAGTCTGGCTCACGAACGTCCTCCCAACGCATGTATGAAGCGGTGTTCAACGCTAGTCCCATGCCTTCGCTCATACGACGCGCTTATGCGCTGCCCTTCTCGTTCTCGACTATTGCCTACTGGAGTTACCGTGTCACGACGCAAGGGGAAGGTGGGACAGACATGCGACTCGAAGGGGGTCGTTTTGAGGTGCAAGCGCTCGGATACTGAAGAGTCACATTCCTTCGAAGGAGACAGGCATCATGGCTATCAACCCGGATGAAGCAAAGGGTCGCGTCAAGCAAGCCGTTGGCGATCTGACTGACGATGATCAGCTGAAGAATGAAGGCCGCGCAGACAAGGCCGCCGGCAAGGCCAAGGACGCCCTCAAGAGTGCTGAGGATGCGGGGGAAAAGCTCGTCGACAAGGTGCGCGAAGTCGTGCAGGGTAATTGAAGGCAGCAAGTCACTGAGTGTCGTCGTTGTTCACAATCGGAATCTTGGGTGGCGTGGCAGGCTGCTCTTCGCCGAAGTCGGGAATGTCATCTCCGACTTCCTCACCATCTGGTTGCGGATGCTTCTCTGGTGCAGGTTTATCAGGCATGTCGGGCCAACCTCAAGCGTTGAAGGATCGTGGAATGCGGCTTGTGTCGCATGTGCGCCATAGCAATAACTGCCAATCCGATCCCGACAGCCAGCAGCAGCGCGCTTACCAGAATCGGGGGTTCGGCAGCCAGGACTTTTCCGACCACGTGCTCAGAATCGATCTCATTGGCGCTGTCGGCGGTGCTAGTCATGTTGCGCGCCTTTCTCTATCACGGTCTGTGGCGAGTGATCCTGGGAAGCCAGAGCATGTTGAAGTTCGGAGCTGAAGGCATTGATCTGTGGTGCATCGAGGTGAGTGGACAGCATCTCGATGAACTCGTGCTCCCGCTCCAACTCCAAGCGAACCAAGCTGCACAAAGTGTCCATGCGAATCTTCAGATCGACTCGTTGAGAAGGCGAAGTCTGCAGTTCATGGCCGATTGCCGCAATCGCATCTCGGAGTTGGTGGCTGTCTTCGATCTCCGCCACTCCTGAAATTGACTGGACCATCCCGCGATACTCCGCAAGATGTGCCATGTACTTGGCAATACGAGCGCTCACCGCTCGAATCGCACCAGGTTCAGCAATCAGAGGCAGATCGACTGTGAACTTGAGTTCGTCGACTTCCTGTTGCCAGACTGCCAACGGATCCAGATCGGTATCCAAGTCATCACTTCCCCAGAAATCGCTAACGCAGTCTCGCCTGACGTTCATGAAGCAGACGTCTTGCTGTTACTTCCATCGTTGCGCCTATCTCGCCGCAGGCGGGTCAGGGGGAAGCCCCAACTTCATCTCATTTGCGTCGCTGCCACCTTGGGCCAGATATGCCTGTGATGTTGGCAGTTGGGTCACAATTGCCAACACCACTGGCACTCAAGCGGTATTTACAGTGAATACCAGTCAACGGCTGAAGCATCGAATACGAGCAGTCGGCTGCAAACCTGACCGCCGGTACCGTTGTTGATCCATTGGGCCCAACTGAGTCCCCAACCGCCGAAAGCGACGTTGGCCAAGTTGAGAGCCGGATTGAATATGGCGTCGCAGCCTCCCACGGACGGCACGCCAACTTGTTGCAGAACAGCATTCGGAACAGCACTGGCAGGAGAAGTTCCAATGAGTCCGAAGGCTGGGATAGCTGCAAATGCCGCTAGTACGGCAATCTTCTTTACACGAGATGTGGTCATATCTTTGCTCCCTTAATCGCGAGACGTATGAGTTCTGATCGACGTGTGAATTCAGTGCGATCTCTTTGCAGCCTAAGGACGCATCTATGTCGATTCGATAGGCAAAAGCTCCCATTACTGTCGCAATCAAAGTCGCGAACGACTCCTGCCCATGACGAAGCCGACGAGCCCGATGACGAGCACGATGAGGGCGAGAATGAACAGCCATTTCGCAACTGTTGCGAAGCCAAGAATCGCGATGATCACTGCTGCGATGAGAAGAACAATCCATAGAGACATGTCTGACTCCTGTCACGAAAGATGTGCGTGCCGATGCGCGTGAATACCCGAGCCGCTGTGGTTTCAACGGCCTTCTTGAGCGTATAGCTCAATTGCCAGCGCTAGTGTCGTCGCTGTGTCGCAGTTCAGACGCTGATCGGTGCAAGCACCACAGCCACCTCGATGTTCTCGCCAGGGCTGAAAGTGAGCTCGCCGATTGACCCGGCGGCCTTGAAGTCGGCAATGGCACCCTGCAGACGAGCCAATTGTGTTTCCGTCGCTGCGATGTTCGCCGATTCCACAACAGCACGCATGCTGACCTTCGCCTCTGACTTGGCCTTGCGCACTTGCGATAGCGCATTGGCAATCTCGCTGATGAGCGCGGGGTCTGCCCCTCGCGCCAGTGCGGTCAGATCATCAGCATCAGGCCATGTTGATCGATGGACAGATCCTTCCTGCCACCAACTCCACACCTCTTCCGTGACGAAGGGAAGGAATGGTGCGAAAAGCTTGAGAAGCGCATCGAGAGTGACGGCCAGAGTTGCCTTGGCTGAAGCTGCCGCGGCTTCGCCTTGCCCGCCATATGCGCGTTCTTTCACCAACTCGACATAGTCATCTGTGAAGTTCCAGAAGAAGGACTCGGTCAATTCGAGAGCACGCGCGTAGTTGTAGTCCTCGAACGCCGCCGTTGCCTGCTCAACGACTCCAGCCAATTGAGCAAGCAGAGCGCGATCCAAATCGGCGGTGATTGCCTCGTCGTTGAAGCCGGCCTCGAAGCCGAGTACGAACTTGCTTGCGTTGAGAATCTTGATCGCAAGGCGCCGACCGATCTTCATCTGCCCAACGTCGAATGCAGTATCAGTGCCAGGTCGTCCTGATGCTGCCCAGTAGCGCAGTGCATCGGCGCTGTATTCGTCGAGCAGGCTCATCGGCGTCACGACATTGCCCTTGGACTTGCTCATCTTCTTGCGATCTGGGTCCAGGATCCAGCCAGAGATGGCTGCATGCTTGAACGGAAGCCGGTTGTCCTCGAGGTGGCTGCGGACAATCGTGCTGAACAGCCAGGTGCGAATGATCTCGTGCGCTTGCGGGCGCAGATCCATCGGCGAGACGCGGTCCCACAGGTCGGGGTCTCGTTCCCAGCCGCCCGCAATCTGCGGAGTCAGGCTTGAAGTGGCCCAGGTGTCCATCACGTCGGGATCGCCGATGAAGCCACCAGGTTGATCGCGCTGATCATTGGTGAATCCAGCCGGTGGTTCAGTGCTCGGATCCAAGGGCAGCAGATCTTCTGCTGGAATTAGGACCTCGTCGTACTTCGGATTGCCTTCGTCATCAAGGCGGTACCAGAGCGGAATGGGAACGCCGAAGAATCGCTGGCGTGAGATAAGCCAATCGCCGTTGAGCCCCTCAACCCAGTTCTCATACCGGACTGCCATGTTCATCGGATGCCACTGCAGCTCGCTGCCGCGCATGACGAGTTCTTCGCGCAGTTCGGCGTCGCGACCGCCATTGGTGATGTACCACTGACGCGTGGTCACGATCTCCAGTGGCTTGTCGCCCCTTTCAAAGAACTTCACGGGGTGGGTGATCTCGCGCGGCTCGCCAACCAGGTGATCCTGCTCGCGAAGCATCGCGACAACTCGCTCCTTGGCGGTGTGGCTCGTTGCGCCGGCAATCGCGGAGTAGTGCTGCTTGGCCTCGTCGTTCGTGATCCAGTCGGGAATGTCGGCAAGGATGCGGCCGTCCCAGCCGATGATCGGGCGGGTCTGCAGCTGCAGTTCGCGCCACCAGATCACGTCGGTGAGGTCACCGAAGGTGCAGACCATCGCGATGCCGGATCCCTTCTCGGGATCGGCAAGACCATGGGCCAGCACTGGCACATCCACGCCAAAGAGTGGCGTGGTGACTGTGGTGCCAAAGAGTGCTTGGTAGCGCGCATCATCGGGATGAGCAACAAGTGCGACACATGCTGCAAGCAGTTCTGGACGCGTGGTCTCGATGAACACTTTGGTCGTGGGATCGGCAGTAGAGTGAAAGCCGATGCGGTGGTAAGCGCCGGGGCGTTCGCGATCTTCGAGTTCTGCTTGTGCAACTGCGGTGCGGAAGGTGACATCCCAAAGAGTCGGCGCCTCGGCCTGATAGGCCTCGCCGCGCTTCAGATTGCGCAGGAAAGCCAGTTGACTCACGCGCTGAGAATTCGCCCCGATGGTCTGATAGGTCTGTGTCCAGTCGATGGACAGCCCGAGACGACGCCACAGGTGCTCGAAGACCACCTCGTCTTCAACGGTGAGGCGTTCGCAGAGCTCGATGAAGTTGCGTCGGCTGATAGGCAACTGCTGCTTGGCGTCTGGCTCAGCGGGCGCTTGGAAATCAGGGTCGTACGGGAGGCTCGGATCGCAGCGCACGCCATAGAAGTTCTGCACTCGTCTTTCGGTTGGCAGACCATTGTCATCCCAGCCCATGGGATAGAAGACCTCGAAGCCGCGCATGCGCTTGTAGCGAGCTATGCAGTCGGTGTGGGTATACGAGAACACATGGCCCACATGGAGTGAGCCACTGACCGTTGGGGGAGGGGTGTCGATCGAGAAGACCTGATCGCGAGTCTTGCTGCGATCAAAGAGGTAGCTGCCTTGCTGGTCCCAGAAAGCAGCCCATCGGTCCTCAATACCGTCGAGGGTGGGCTTTTCGGGCATAGGTGGGCCAGTCATGGTGGTCCATCTTATTGAGGCTGCGACTCTCCCTAGACTGCTGCGTCGTGGCCCCAACTCCAGCATCGCAGGACGCCGCGATCAACGAGGTCTGGCAGCAACTGCTGAATCGGTGGCCAGAGAGCAAACTTGAGCCTTCGCTCTCGCGGATCGCATCGATCATGACGCTGCTTGGCGATCCACAGTCGGCCTATCCCGTCATTCATGTCACGGGCACCAACGGCAAGACCTCGACTGCTCGGATGATCGAGGTGCTGCTTCGCTCATACGGCTTGAGAACCGGATTGTTCACCTCTCCACATCTGGTGGATCCTCGCGAACGCATCTGCCTTGACGGAGATCCGGTGAGCAAGGAGCGCTTCCTGGATATTTGGCGTGATCTCTCACCGTATGTCGATCTGGTCGACGTGAATTCGAAGGCCGATGGTGGCCCGGCGATGTCATTCTTTGAGGTGATGACGGCAATGGCATTCGCCACCTTTGCCGACGCCCCAGTGGATGTTGCGATCATCGAGGTGGGTATGGGCGGCGCATGGGATGCCACTAATGTGGCGCATGGTCAGGTCGCAGTGATTGGTCCGATCTCACTTGACCATCAGCAGTATTTGGGCGAGACCATCGCAGAGATCGCTGCTGAGAAAGCCGGGATCATCAAGCCCGGCGCATTTGCCGTGATCGCCGCTCAGGATGAAGAGGCCAACGCCGTCATCGCGGAGCGCATTGAAGAAGTCGGGGCGATTGCCATTCGCGAGGGCGTGGAATTCGGGTTGATGGATCGCGTCATCGCGGTCGGTGGGCAGATGCTGAGCCTGCAAGGCATTGGTGGACGCATCGACGAAGTGTTCCTCCCGCTGTTCGGCGAGCACCAGGCTCGCAATGCTGCTCTTGCGTTGGCCGCGGTGGAAGCATTCATGGGGGCCGGCAAGCCACCGGTCGATGATGACGTTATTCGCGCTGGCTTTGATCAAGCTTCCTCACCGGGTCGCTTGGAAATTGTTAGGCGCAGTCCAACTGTCGTGATCGATGCAGCACACAACCCGGCAGGTGCGATTGCTCTGGCCGCTGCGCTTGAAGATTCTTTCGAATTCGGCACCCTTGTTGCCGTCATCGGAGTTCTTGCTGACAAGGATCCCTTGGCTTTCCTCATCGCTCTGGAGCCAATTGTCTCGACGGTGATTGTCACCGAGCCGACCTCGCCGCGTGCGCTTTCAGCCGAGGCGCTCTATGAAGTGGCCGTGCTCGTCTTCGGAGATGATCGCGTGGAACTGAAGCGTTCTGTGCCCGACGCGATCGATGAGGCCGTGACTTTGGCCGAAGCTGATTCCGAATATGGCGGTGGCGGAGTACTCGTCACCGGATCGATCGTACTGGTGGGCGAGGTCAAGCAGATGATGCAGCGCGGCCGGCGGCATCTGTGAAAATCTTGTGCTCGGCCGTGCTCAGTCTTGAAGCGATTGCCGTCTTTCTTGCCATCCCAGTCGTGGCGACCAATGGGTCGGTAGGCAACACCGCACTCGTCCTTGGCTTGGGCTTGGCGCTCACCGTGATGCTCTTCTTGTCCGTCGGCACCCTCCGACGCCGTTGGGGCTTGAGCCTTGGCTGGCTGCTTCAGGTGCCGGTATTGGCCATCGGCTTTCTGGCGCCAGCCATGTTCATTGTTGGCGGCATCTTCGTCGTGCTCTGGTACGTAGCTATCCATCAGGGCAGCCGCGTGGATGCGATCAAGGCCCAGCAGGCAGAGCTACCGCCACCACTAGGCTGACCGTTCCACAGGTGACATAAGGAGCAGGGATGACTGAGCGCACATTGGTAATGATCAAGCCCGACGGGGTTGCCCGTGGACTGGTTGGCGAAGTTCTGGCCCGCATTGAAAGCAAGGGCTTTGTCATTGTCGCTCTTGAGCTGCGCACATTGCCCGCTGCTATCGCCGAAGCACACTATGCCGAGCATGCGGACAAGCCCTTCTTCAAGGATCTGGTGGCGTTCATCACCGGTGGCCCATTGGTTGCAGCAGTGGTCGAAGGCACCAGTGTGATCACCTCTTGGCGTTCGATGATGGGGGCCACGAATCCGGCGAATGCAACCCCCGGCACGATCCGCGGGGATCTGGCTTCAGAGACTCAGCAAAACGTTACCCACGGCTCTGACTCACCAGAGTCGGCCGCCCGAGAAATCGAGCTCTTCTTCCCAGGTTTGTAGTCATGCGCACCTCGACTCTCGGACTTGCTGTTGGCGCAGCATTTGGGGGAGTTGTGGGGATGGCTGCTCGTGGACAGACATTGGTGCCTTGGCCCAAGAAGATCGACCTGGTCTTTGCTCCAGGGCTTGGTGCGCTGGCCGGTGTCGTTGCTGCCGCCAAGACTGATCTCCTCATAGGTGCGATCCGGCATCCCAAGCGCTTGTCCCTTGTGCTCGTTGGGGTAGCGGGTGTAGTTGCGGTGAAGGCGGTCGCCGGTCGATCGATCGCTCGAACGCTACTCTCTGGGCTGGAACAGAACAGTCGTGCATTGGATCCGGGATTCTCGATTCCGCCGACTTCCAGTTTTGTCACGGGTTCGGCCGCCTCGGGCATTGCGCTGGCACCAATGGGTCGCGAGGGAGCTCGGTTCGTGGGCCAAGTCACCACTCCTGAAGATGTCCTTGCTGTGACGGGCGAGGCGATGCTCTTGGACCCGATTCGCGTCTTCATTGGCCTTGAATCTGCCCCGACGATCGCCGATCGCGTGCGCCTGGCGATGAAAGAGTTGCGGCGCACGGGGGCATTCGACCGGAAGTACCTCCTGATCCAATCTCCTGCGGGCACAGGATACGCCAACTCGTCACCAGTAGATGTGCTCGAGATGCTGTCGCGCGGCGATTCAGCGGCGGTGGCCATCGGATACGGACTGCTGCCTTCCTTCCTCTCGGTCGGGAAGGTCAGCGACGCGGCGCAGACACAGCGTGAGCTGCTCGATGCTGTTGTGGCCGAACTGCGTGATCGATCAACTCGACCGATCCTGCTCATGTATGGCGAAAGTCTCGGAGCGCGAGTGCAAGAGGCAGCGGTGCCAAATGGGCTCGATGATCTCGATTCCTATGGCATCGCCCATGCGCTTTGGGTTGGCACTCCGGGAAGCAGAACTGCCGACGAATTCCACGTCCGCTGCGCAAGTTCTTCAGTGACGATGGATCGGGCAGAGCAAGTGCCAGTCGAATTTGCGGCAGATCGACCGCAAGTGTGGTTCTTGGAGCACGACGGGGATCCCGTTGTGAGATTCCGCGGTGATTTGATCGCCGAACGGCCCTTCTGGCTGGATCCACACGCACCGCGAGGTCGCAATATCCCCGAAACCATGACCTGGAAACCTGGCATCACCTGGGCTCAGGTGCTCGTTGACGTGCTCTTCGCGACCAACGTGAAGCCCGGACAATTCGAAAGTATCGGACACGACTACCGGGCTGATCTGGGCGCCGTGACCACGGCGGCCTTTGGCCTGGCGGCCTCCAAAGAGGTGGCCGAGCGGCTGGAAAACCGGCTCCGGGAGCTTGAGTTGGCCAGGGCCGCGCGTATCGCGGGCTGAGGAAGACCCAGCGGGGACGTAAGATGAGGACCCCCGATCAGGAAGGCCACTTCCCCTATGGCTACTGCTTCGTCCTCTTTCGTTGGCCGCGACATGGCCGTCGATCTGGGTACGGCAAACACATTGGTCTATGTGCGCGGTCGTGGCATCGTCTTGAATGAACCCTCGGTTGTAGCGATCAACAACAACACCGGTGGCATTTTGGCCGTTGGCTCTGAGGCCAAGCGCATGATCGGGCGCACCCCCGGCAACATCGTCGCGATCCGCCCTCTGAAGGACGGTGTGATTGCTGACTTCGACACCACGGAGCGCATGCTGCGCTACTTCATTCAGAAGGTGCACAAGCGCCGCCACCTCGCCAAGCCTCGCCTGATCATCTGCGTGCCTTCTGGCATCACAGGTGTTGAGCAGCGGGCCGTCAAAGATGCCGGCTATGCGGCCGGTGCGCGCAAAGTCTTCATTATTGAAGAGCCGATGGCCGCAGCGATTGGTGCCGGGCTTCCGGTGCATGAGCCCACTGGCAACATGGTCGTCGACATCGGTGGTGGCACATCAGAAGTGGCTGTCATCTCACTGGGCGGCATCGTCACGAGCTTGTCGGTTCGCGTCGGCGGCGATGAGCTCGACAATGCGATCATTCAATACGTCAAGCGCGAGTATTCGCTGATGCTTGGTGAGCGCACCGCGGAAGAAATCAAGGTCGCCATCGGTTCGGCCTTTCCAATGCCCGACGAACCACACGCGGAAATTCGCGGTCGCGATCTCATCACCGGGCTTCCGCGCACCATCGTTGTCTCTGCTGAAGAGATTCGCCGCGCAATTGATGAGCCTGTCAATGCGATCGTGGCCGCCGTGAAGGCCACCCTCGACCGTACGCCACCGGAGCTTTCCGGCGACATCATGGATCGCGGAATTGTCCTCACCGGCGGTGGCGCATTGCTGCGGGGCCTCGATGAGCGGCTTCGTCATGAAACTGGCATGCCCATTCTGATTGCCGATCGACCTCTTGATTGTGTCGCGCTCGGATCCGGCAAGTGCGTTGAGGAGTTCGACGCTCTTCAGGCCGTCCTCGTCTCTGAGCCTCGGCGATAGGGCGGCTGGTCTTCAGACCTGCCGTTATCTCAAATGTTGCAGCGCCGCGCCAGGGTGGTCATAGCGATCCTGGTGGTCATCACCTTGACCTTTGCGATCCTTGATCTGCGTGGTGGCAAGGGTCCCTTCGCAACCCTTCGCTCTGTTGTCGGTACAGCTCTTGGCGGCGTCGAGCGCGCTGGGGCCACGATCTTCTCGCCAGTGCTCGGCATTGGCAGTTGGTGGGGGACCTGGGGTGATCAGCGCGAGACCATTGCTGCGCTGGAGGCCGAGAACAGTTCGCTGCGCGGACTCGTGCATCGCGCAGCAGAAGATCGAGCTCGCGCCGATGCTCTGGATGGCTTGCTCAAGGTTGCTGGCGCCGGGCGGTATCGCATTGTTCCTGCCGAGGTCATCGCAGTAGGGCCTGAGCAGGAGTTCAGCTGGACCGTCACTATCGACATCGGTACTCAAGACGGTATCGAACGCGATATGTCAGTCATCAACGCCGATGGCCTGGTCGGCCGTGTCGCGGCCGTGCACCGCACGACCTCAACTGTCGTATTGATCGTGGATCCATCGGTCTCTGTTGGTGCGCGCGTTGCGGGCAGCGAAGAAGTCGGCATCCTCTCAGGCACCGGTGATCTGAGCTCTCTCGAATTCCAGATGTTGAACCCACTTGCCGATGTGAAGACAGGCGAAGCGCTGGTGACATTCGGCTCGAAGAACGGCAAGCCATATGCCCCGGGAATTCCAATTGGGCAGGTCACCTCCGTTCGTGGTACCGCAGGGCAGCTCACGCGTGTGGCTGCCATTGAGCCCTTCGCCGATTTGTCAGCGTTGACCATCGTCGGTGTGGTGGTTCGCCCACCGCGCACAGACCCACGGGATTCGGTATTGCCGTCCCGGCCGCAGGTCGAACCGACCGCCGCCGCCTCGCCGAATCCTTCTGGGAGCGCTGCGGCTCCCACCTTGAGTCCGGCAACACCTGTTCCGTCTCCGAAGGCTTCCTGATGTGGCTTCGACAACTCATCATCTTGGCGACCACCTTGTTGATCGCCGTCATGACCCAGAGCGCCTTTCTCAGCCGCCTCGGACTGCCCGGTGCAACGCCAGACTTGATCCTGGTGTCAGTGCTCGCCGTGGCTTTGGCCTACGGCCCGGCTATGGGCGTGGTCTATGGATTTTCCGCCGGCCTGCTCCTTGATTTCTCGCCTTCAACTCAGGGAGTCGTCGGGGTCAATGCCCTGCTCTTCATGGCGGCCGCCTTCTTCGCCGGCCGAGCCATCAACCCCCGCGATCGCACAGTTCCGCTGATCATCGGCCTGGTGGCTGGCACGGTTGCGGGTGTCACCTTGGTGCGGGCGGTGCTTGATTCACTGCTGGGTCAGCCCACTGTGGTGTGGGCCAATGTGCCTGAGTTGATGCTCACTGGAGCGATCTATGCAGCGTTGCTCAGCCCCTTTGTTGTGATGCCATTGGGCTGGGTGGTGAAGAAGTTCACTCCTGAGGTTGCGATATGACTCTTCTGGGGGGAACCGCTCTGGCCTGCGGCAAGTCAGAGTTCCGAGGTCACTATTGCCTCATGAAGGGAGCACCGGGTGCGTGATCGCTCCATGCTGCGCCTCATGGTGCTCGGTGTCCTTGTGCTCTCGCTCATGCTCACTTTGTTCGCCAGGCTGATGTACCTGCAGGTCATCAGCGGGGATTTCTATCGCGCGGCTGCCGAGAACAACTCGGTTCGCGAGATCGTTCGCCCAGCTGTCCGCGGCCTGATTCTTGATCAAGCTGGCCGACCGCTGGTGTCCAACCGTACGGCCCTTGAAGTCACCGTTGATCGGGTGACTCTGGGTCGGGCCAAGGATAAGGGCGCGGGGGTCATCAACCGGCTTGCGCTTCTGCTCAATGTGCCCGCCGAGAAGATCAGTGACCGGCTCAAGACCTGCGGAACTGAGGGTGCCAAGCCTCCGCCAACCTGCTGGAACGGATCGACCTATCAGCCGGTGCCGGTGGCTGTTGGCATTGATACCCAGACTGCGCTGACCATCATGGAGCGACGAACTGACTTCCCTGGCATGGCTGCGCAACTGCAGGCCAACAGGATCTATCCAGCGCCATTCAACGTGAACGCGGCGCACATCCTGGGCTATCTGGGTCCGGTCACAGAAACTCAGCTAGAGGCTCAAGGTGATTCCAGTGCATCTGACCGACTGCGTCGAACAGACGTCGTGGGCCGGTCTGGATTGGAGGCGCAATATGACGCAACATTGCGAGGCAAGCCCGAGGTGACTTCCTTGGGCATTGACACTTCAGGTCACGTCACGAGCAAACTCGATTTCAAAGATTCCGTTGCTGGCAACTACCTAGTCAGCACCATTGATGCTCGACTGCAATCTCTGGTTGAAAAGCAGCTGGTGGCCGCAGTTCAGCGGGCTCATGCCCAGGGCTACCCCGGCAAGTCGGGCGCCGCTGTCGTCATCGACGTGAAGAATGGCAACGTCTTGGCTATGGCGAGCTATCCGACCTACGACCCGGCCATCTGGATCGGTGGCGTGACAAAGAAGCAGTACCAGGCATTGAAGGACTCACAGGCACTCTCGTCCAATGCGATTCAAGGCACCTTCGCGCCGGGTTCCACCTACAAGGTCGTCAGCACTGCGGCGGCGGGCAAGTCCGGTTTCAATCTGCACGGCTCTTACGACTGTCCCAATCAGTACAAGGCAGGTAACCCGCCGCAGACCTTCCGCAACTATGAGTCACATGGCTATGGCGCGATCTCGCTGGCTCGAGCGATCGAAGTCTCGTGCAACACCGTCTTCTACGGCATCGCTGACCGGATGTGGAAGAACGGCGGCGGCATTGACGCCGCTCGCACTGCGCCTGACCCAATTGCAGCGATGGCGCGCTCATTTGGTCTTGGGACAAAGACCGGGATCGACCTGCCAAATGAATCCGCAGGCGTGGTTTCCAGTCGCCTGTTCAAGGCTGAGAACTGGGATGCCAGGAAGGACAGCTGGTGCCAGAACGCGCTTGAGGGTTACCCCGAAACGCGAAAGACAAACCCTTCACTCGCGGATTTCTATACCGCATTGGACAAGGAGAACTGCGCTGACGGCTTCCGCTGGCGCGAGGGTGACGCACTCAACGCCGCCATCGGACAGGGCGATACGGGTGTGACCCCGCTGCAGCTGGCAATGGTCTATTCGGCCATCGCCAATGGCGGCACTGTGTATCAGCCGCGCATAGTCAAGGGGGTGATCGGCCCAGAGGGCAAAGTCGTGCAGGAGTTCGCCCCCGTTGTGAAATCGAAGGTGTCCGCCCCCAGGAGCACGATCAATTTCCTGCAGGATTCCTTGCCTGGTGTCACGACTCGTGGTTCAGGTGAAACGCCATTCCAAGGGTTCCCTCTCGATCAGATTCCGGTCGCATCCAAGACCGGTTCGGCTCAGGTCACCGGCAGCAAGGTCTCGACTTCATGGTTTGCCTCGTATGCGCCAGCGAACAACCCGAAGTACGCCGTGGTGATGATGGTCTCCCAGGGTGGAACGGGTTCGAAGACCTCTGGCCCAAGTGTTCGCAAGATCTATGAGGGACTGTTTGGCGTGAATGGACGTAGCGTGAATTCGGCCAATAGCGTGCTCGTGGGAGGCCAGCCGCGCGCCGAACTTCCCAAGGTGCGCTCTGATGGAACGCCGGTTGTTCTCAAGGGCAAGCAGTCAGGAGTTCAGTGATGAGCATGTTCCAAGTAACTGGCTCCACTGACCAGCAACTGCTGCCAAGCCGCAAGGGCGGGGCCTACTGGCGCGACCTTGACTGGGTTTTGTTGGTAGCCGCGCTCGCCGCGACGGTATTTGGATCGATTCTCGTGTGGTCAGCCAGCCGAGCTGATCTTGCATCGCCGACGGATCCGCAGTCGTATCTGAAGAAGCACTTGATCAACGTCGTCCTTGGCATCCTTTTGGGATACATCGCATCTCGCATCGATCACCGATGGCTACGCGCCTATACGCCTGTCATCTACGGGCTGTCTGTGTTCTCACTGTTTCTCGTCTTCCTGCCTGGCCTAGGTACCAAGATCGCTGGGGCTCGAGCTTGGATTCAGTTGCCAGGTGGCTTCACAATTCAGCCTTCTGAGTTCGTGAAGATCGCTGTGATCTTGATGATGGCGGCGATCTTGGCCGAGAAGGATCGCGCAGAGCATGAGCCGCGCGATCGCGATGTGCTGATCTCCCTGGGAGTCGCCGCACTGCCCTTGATGATCATCCTCGCCCAGAATGACACGGGCAGCGTGTTGATTCTTGGCTCTGTTGCGCTGGCGATTATTGCCGTCAGTGGTGCCCGAAATCGCTGGGTAGGTGGCCTGATGATTGGCGCTGTAGTCAGCGTTCTGATGGCGATTCAATTTGGCTTGCTCAAGCAATATCAAGTCGATCGACTGACCTCCTTCATCAACCCGACGGCCGATGCGGGCAGCATCGCCTACAACTCCACTCAAGCACGCATCGCCATCGGTGGTGGTGGTTGGTTCGGGTATGGACTCTTCAACGGACCTCAGACCCAAGGTCGATTCGTACCTGTCAATGAGAGTGACTTCGTCTACACCGTGGCCGGCGAGGAATTCGGATTCGTTGGTGCAGGCTTGCTCATTGTCCTGCTTGGCATCGTGTTGTGGCGAGCCATCCTGATTGCCATGCGTGCCGACGATATGTACGGACGCCTAGTGGCTACCGGCATCGTTGCGTGGTTGGCTTTCCAGACCTTCGAGAACATCGGCATGACACTCGGAATCATGCCAATCACTGGTGTTCCACTCCCATTCGTCTCGGCTGGAGGCACGGCAATGATGGCCGTCTGGATAGCCATCGGACTCCTTGAGAACATCCGATTGCATAGTCAACAAATGATTCCTTAGTTGTGCAGCACGTAGTATCCGTGCGTGACAGTCATGGATGCCCGTGCTCGCGGTGCCTCTCTCTTCAATGAGATTGAGGCACTGCTGCCCTTGGTGTCCAAGCCCATTCAATATGTCGGCGGCGAGCTCAATGCCACGATGAAGCCTTGGGAATCTGTCGAGGTCCGTTGGGCTCTGATGTACCCGGATGCCTATGAAGTCGGTGCTCCAAACCAAGGCGTGCAGATCCTCTACGAGGTCATCAACGAACTTCCGTATGCACTGGCAGAACGCACCTACGCGATCTGGCCCGATCTTGAAGCCTTGATGCGCGAACGCGGCCTGCCCCAGTTCACCGTCGACGCGCATCGCTCGATTGCTGATTTTGATGTGCTCGGCATTTCATTCTCGACCGAACTCGGCTACACCAACATGCTCACGGCGATCGATCTTGCCGGCATTCCCTTGTTCGCCCGTGATCGCACTCTCGAGCATCCCATCTTGATCGCCGGCGGTCACTCCGCGTTCAATCCTGAACCCATCGCCGACTTCATCGATGCAGCGGTCATCGGTGATGGCGAAGAGGCAGTCATTCGCGTGACCGAACTTGTGCAGGCCTGGAAGCAGCAGGGGCAAGCTGGTGGTCGTGAAGGTCTGTTGCTCTCGCTTGCAGTAGCCGGAGTTGCCTACGTTCCACAGTTCTACGACGTTTCCTATCTCCCGGACGGCCGGATCCAGCGCGTGGCCCCAAACCTTCCGGATGTTCCTTGGCGCGTGGCAAAGCACACGCTCATGGATTTGGATGCCTGGCCGTACCCGAAGAATCCTTTGGTTCCCCTGGCCGAAACCGTGCACGAGCGGATGAGCGTTGAGATCTTCCGCGGTTGCACTAGAGGCTGCCGCTTCTGTCAGGCGGGCATGATCACCCGACCCGTACGCGAGCGCAGCCTCACTTCGATCGCCGAGATCATCGACAACGGCTTGTGCAAGACCGGCTTTGCCGAAGTCGGTCTGCTTTCGCTATCAAGTGCCGATCACTCAGAGATTGCTGAAATGTCAAAGGCACTGGCTGATCGTTACGAGGACACCCAGACTTCGTTGTCCCTGCCAAGCACCCGCGTCGATGCATTCAATATCGACCTCGCAAATGAGCTTTCCCGTAATGGCCGCCGAAGTGGATTGACCTTTGCTCCTGAAGGCGGCAGTGAGCGGATGCGCAATGTCATCAACAAACAGGTCACAGAAGAAGATCTGATTCGCACCGTTTCAACGGCCTACGGTGCGGGTTGGCGTCAGGTGAAGCTCTACTTCATGTGCGGCTTGCCCACTGAAACTGACGATGACGTTCTGCAGATCGCCGACCTTGCGCGGCAGGTCATCAAGGCGGGCCGTGAAATCAGCGGCAGTCGCGACATCAAATGCACGATCTCCATTGGCGGTTTCATCCCCAAGCCACACACTCCATTTCAGTGGGCTGCACAACTCGATCACGAAGCTACTGACGCGCGCTTGCAGAAGTTGAAGGAAGCGATCCGAAGCGATCGAGAGTTCGGCAAGGCAATTGGCATGCGGTATCACGATGGCAAGCCCGGAATCATTGAAGGCCTGCTCTCGCGAGGTGATCGACGCGTTGGCAAGGTGATTCTTGAAGCATGGAAGAACGGTGCGCGATTTGACGGTTGGAGTGAGCATTTCTCCTTTGATCGCTGGATCGCTGCGGCATCAGCTGGCCTCGCGGATGAACTCGTGGACGTGCACTGGTTCACCACGCGAGAGCGTCAACGCAATGAGGTGCTTCCGTGGGATCACCTCGATTCGGGCTTGAGCTCGGAGTGGCTATGGGAGGACTGGCAGGCAGCGCTTGCTGAGTCCGAGGTTGGGGATTGTCGCTGGACTCCATGTTCTGACTGTGGGGTGTGCGATCAACTCGGCACTGAGATTCAGGTCGGCCCGACGGGCATCACCGAACTGCCTATGCCCATGATCCGGCCGAACGTGGTGGGGTAATTGGCTCGTCAAGCACCGGTGCGCGATTTCGCACCAACGATTCAACGGCTGCGCCTGCAGTACGCCAAGCGAGGGCGGCTGCGGTTCTCCTCGCATCGCGATTTTCAGCGCGCGTTCGAGCGTGCGCTGCGCAGGGCGGGTGTACCGATTGCCTTCAGTGCAGGCTTTTCTCCGCATCCGAAGGTTTCTTACGCCAATGCGGCGCCGACTGGGACTGCCAGCGAGGCCGAATATCTCGAAATTGGTGTGACAACTCTGTGTGACCCAAGTCGATTGCGTGTGGCTTTGGACGAGGCATTGCCTCCTGGCCTGGACATCGTCGACGTTGTTGTGGCCAATTCGCCTGACTTTGCGGCTCGCCTGGAGGCCAGTGTGTGGCAAATCGAGTTCCCGGGAATGAGCCAAGCAGTCCTAGTGGAGGCCGTTGCCGTGTTCCTCGCGGCCAACGAGGTGCTCGTTGAGCGCCTCATGAAGCAGGGCAAGCGGGTCTTTGATGCTCGCTCGGCCGTGCTTGCGGCGCGTGTTGGAATCTCAGCGGAGCAAGTCGTGGGTGCGGAGTGTGCGATACTCACCTTGGTAGTTCGGCATAGCACTCCCGCCGTTCGACCAGACGATGTTCTTGCCGCGCTGCGGCGAGTGGCTGACCTCGTGCCGCCCACCCCTCCAAGGGTGACCAGGCTGGCGCAGGGGCCTCTTGCCCCCGACGGTCAAGGCGTGGGAGACCCCCTCGAGCTTGATCGCGAGAAGTGAAAGCGAGAACTCCATGGCTTTGTGCTTCGCCCACGGGTAGGAGCACCTGACTGGCGAATAGCATTTGCCGCCGAAGGAGGGTCGACCACATGGTCGACAACGAAAACCCAGATTCCACTTCAACAGACCCACAAACCCCAGCCCCACGCACTCGTCGCCGAGCTGCAAGTCGCCCAGCTGGGCCACCTGTAGTCGTCGAGGGCGAAGCAGCGCCCGTAGCGCAGAAGCCTGCGCGTCGCAGTTCTGCAGCTGACAAGGCAGCCAAATCCAGCGCTGAAGTGCCCGTCGAAAAGCCGGCCAAGGCGCCTGCCAAGACACGGGCGGTTCGGGCAACCAAGAAGTCCAAGATCGAGCCCGAAGCGGTCGCGGCCACTAGCTCGGACACCCCTGAGGCACCTGCTGCTGAGACCTCTCGTTCAGCTCCAAAGGCGGCCTTCGTTGCTCCGCTGTTCATCTCGCCCGAGCCGATCGCGGCTGATGCCCCAACGGCAACTCGTCGTCGTCGTGGCAAGCCCGCTGCCGCCGAAGAAGCCAACGATGAGGCCCCTGCAGTTGAGCAGACTGACTCTGCTGCAACTGCAGACTCTGACTCCGAAGATGACTCCGAAGATGGCGCTCCACGTCGTCGTCGACGTCGTGGTGGCCGTGGCCGTCGACGTCGTACTGGCGAGGGCGAGACTGACACGACCGATGCGATTGACGATGGTCAAGAGTCCACGGACGACTCCACTGAAGACGCTTCTGCCGGTGAAGATCCGGAGGCAGTCGAGGGCGAGTCTGAAGAGGCTGCTGAATCTCGCCGCCGCCGCCGCCGCCGCCGTCGCGGCAACGATGATGCTGAGCCATCGGCCGATGACCCACCCAACACCGTGGTCAAGGTTCGAGAACCGCGTACGAAGAACGATGACGTGTCTTCGATGCGAGGGTCAACTCGCTTGGAGGCCAAGAAGCAGCGTCGACGTGAAGGCCGCGAGGCTGGCCGTCGACGTCCGCCGATTCTTACTGAATCTGAGTTCCTGGCTCGCCGCGAAGCCGTCAACCGAGTGATGGTGGTACGCCAACAGGGTGACCGCACACAGATCGCCGTGCTTGAAGATGGCGTGCTCGTTGAGCACTACGTCACCCGTGGTTCCTCCGGTTCCCTCGTTGGAAACGTCTACCTCGGACGCGTGCAGAACGTGCTGCCCAGCATGGAAGCCGCTTTCGTCGATATTGGTCGCGGACGCAATGCCGTGCTCTACGCCGGCGAGGTCAACTGGGATGCCGCGACTCTCGATGGTCAGCCCAAGCGCATTGAGTTCGCTCTGAAATCTGGCGATCCGGTGCTGGTGCAGATCACCAAGGATCCGGTTGGGCAAAAGGGTGCACGGCTGACAAGCCAGATTTCAATGCCTGGTCGCTTCCTGGTGTATGTGCCTGATGGCTCGATGACTGGGATCAGTCGCAAGCTTCCTGATACTGAACGCTCGCGCCTCAAAGCCATCCTCAAGCGCGTCATGCCTGATGAAGCCGGCGTGATTGTGCGCACTGCAGCAGAAGGTGCACCAGAAGAGGCCTTGGAGCAAGATGTCGAGCGGCTGAAGTTGCAATGGGAAGAGATCAGCTCGCGCGCAAGCAGTGCTTCTCCGCCAACCCTGTTGTACGGCGAGCCCGATCTGGCCATCAAAGTTGTGCGTGACATCTTCAATGAAGATGTCAACAAGATGGTGGTCTCCGGTAGCGATGCTTGGGCGCAGGTTCAGGATTACGTCACCGCTGTTGCCCCTGATCTTGCGACCCGACTCGAGCATCACGTTGCTCCCGTCGATGTCTTCGCCGAGTACCGCATCGATGAGCAGTTGGCCAAGGCATTGGATCGCAAGGTGTATTTGCCTTCAGGTGGCTCTCTCGTGATCGACCGCACTGAAGCCATGACCGTCGTTGACGTCAACACCGGCAAGTTCACTGGCCAAGGTGGAAACCTCGAGCAGACTGTCACGAGCAACAACCTCGAAGCAGCCGAAGAGATTGTTCGTCAGCTTCGACTTCGCGATATCGGCGGCATCATCGTGGTCGACTTCATCGACATGGTTCTCGAAAGCAATCGCGATCTGGTGTTGCGTCGCATCGTTGAATGTCTTGGTCGCGATCGCACGAAGCATCAAGTTGCTGAAGTCACCAGCCTTGGCCTTGTGCAGATGACGCGCAAGCGCATCGGTTCTGGATTGCTCGAGTCCTTCTCAAGCACATGCGAAGCATGCAATGGACGAGGCATCAAGGTGGATCTGCACGGACACGATCACTCGGAATCACCCAAGAGTCGACGTCCCGCCAATGCAGTTGATCCGGCTGATGTAGCTGCCAGAAGCCTTGCCCCTCTTGACGATTTCGATATTGAGACCGAGGTTGAGATCGAAGCAGAGGATGCCGTATCAATTTCGAATGAAATTTCCGAGGGCGGACCCTTGGGATCCGATGCTGAGGTTTCTGCCTGATCGTCGAGCTCGCGAAGGTAAAACTCTTGTGCTCGGATCAGATCAGCCAACACAATCAGTCCCGGTCGTCAACGCCTAATGCATAGGAGTCCCTCGTGGATGAGCCGGAACTGCTGATAACTGACGATGGTCCGGTTCGTGTGTTGACCCTCAACCGTCCACATCGGCTCAACGCCTTCACCGCAGAGGGCTATTTCGGCCTTTCTGAAGCTCTCGATGCAACGGCGCTTGACGACGAGATTCGCGTAGTGCTCATTCGTGGTGCTGGTCGCGCGTATTGCGCTGGCGTGGATCTCGTTGCCCTTGGTGAGCAGACAGATCCCACCGCCTTCAGCCTCGGTATCCGCGCAGTAGTGATGTCACTTGTGACCTTCCCCAAGCCGCTGGTCGCTGCAGTTCACGGTCCGATCGTCGGCTTTGGCGCAACAATGCTTCTGCACTGCGATGTTGTGATCAGTGCGGACGACGCGCGCTTCCGCCTGCCTTTCAGCGAGCTCGGCACTGCCCCTGAGGCTGGGAGCACATTCATGCTTCCCAAGATTGTGGGGGAGCGCAAAGCTGCAGAACTCTTGCTGACGGCTCGGTGGGTCAGTGGCACCGAGGCTGCGCAGATCGGTCTGGCCACTGAGTCTGTGGCTGCGAACATGCTGGACATTCGATCGCAGGAAGTGCTGGATGAAATCGCTCATCTCAAGGCGCCGGCCAATATCGCAGCGAAGGCATTGCTGCGCCGAGGTTGGGCTGACGAAGTGTCAGCCGCCCTAGAGCGTGAGTCGAAGGTTGCGGCCGGACTTAGCGAAATTCTTGGTGGTATCGCCCGACCCGGGCGTCCACCAGTTTGAGCCGGTTTAGTGGAAGAAATACACCATGAGCCCGGGTCTGGATGACCCCGACGGTGCATCTCCTTGAGGGCAATCGGAGATAATCCTCGCTTTGAATGGGAATCTGCCGGGCCGCAGTTGGTCTGTTGCGCTCAGCGAAAATAGGGCCGGTTTGACCCTATGCGAGCACTTCCGTACGCTAAGGGCCGGGCATTTTTCTGTCCATTGTTTTAGTTGTGCTGTGCTGCACGTTCGCAGCCGGGCGATTATCGAGGTAGGAGTACGTGGTGTACGCGATTGTGCGCGCTGGCGGCCGTCAGGAAAAGGTTGCAGTTGGCGATGTTGTTGTGCTCGACCGAGTCTCCGGTGCGCCCGGTGCCTCCATTGCTCTGCCATGCTTGTTGATCGTTGACGGCACGAATGTCACCACCGACACCCTTGCGCTGTCGAAGGTCAAGGTTTCCGCCGAGATCATCGAGCACAAGCGTGGCCCCAAGATTGACATCCTGAAGTACAAGAACAAGACCGGTTACCGCCGCCGCCAAGGCCACCGCCAGGAGCTCACCGCGGTCAAGGTCACCGAGATCACGACCGGGAAGTGAACTGATGGCACATAAGAAAGGTGCGTCCAGCACCCGTAACGGCCGTGACTCCAACTCGCAGCGTCTTGGCGTGAAGCGCTTCGGCGGTCAGCTTGTCAACGCAGGCGAGATCATCGTGCGCCAGCGCGGCACCCACTTCCACCCGGGCGACAATGTCGGCCGTGGCAAGGACGACACTTTGTTCGCACTTTCAGCGGGCACTGTGGAGTTCGGTTCACATCGCGGTCGCCGCGTGGTGAACATCCTCGCTGAGTAGCTCAGCACCGCACCAGTACAGACCTGAAACGAGGCGAGCTACGGCTCGCCTCGTTTGTCTTTGGTCCCTGTGACCATGTCAGTAAGGAAGCCAGATGACCACCTTCGTTGATCGCGTGCAGTTGTACGCGCAGGCGGGCGACGGTGGACACGGATGTGCATCTGTACTGCGTGAGAAGTTCAAGCCACTCGGTGGACCCGATGGTGGCAATGGTGGCAAGGGCGGCGACGTCCTGCTTGAAGTCGATCCGCAGATCACGACTCTTCTCGAATTTCACCATCGCCCACACCAGAAGGCATCTAGTGGCAAGGCCGGGCAGGGCGGCAACAAGCACGGCGCTCAAGGACATCACGTAGTGCTGCGCGTGCCCTCTGGCACTGTCGTCACAACCTCGAGCGGTGAAATTCTTGCCGACCTCGTTGGTGCTGGCATGACTTTCGTGCTGGCCCAAGGTGGTCGCGGCGGGCTTGGCAATGCTGCGCTTTCGAGTGCTCGACGCAAGGCTCCCGGCTTCGCTCTCTTAGGTGAGCCTGGCGACTACCGCGAGGTCGTGCTCGAACTCAAGACCGTGGCTGACGTTGCCCTTGTTGGATTTCCCAGTGCCGGCAAGTCGAGCCTCATCGCAGCCATCAGTGCAGCGCGACCCAAGATCGCCGATTACCCCTTCACCACGCTCATCCCAAATCTTGGGGTTGTCACTGCAGGTGACACCGTCTACACCGTCGCCGATGTTCCGGGCCTGATTCCGGGAGCCAGCCAGGGCAAGGGCTTGGGGCTTGAGTTCCTGCGCCATGTCGAGCGATGCAGCGTTCTGGTGCATGTGCTGGATTGCGCGAACATGGAGCCGGGCCGTGACCCCGTTGATGATCTCGATGCAATCGAGCAAGAACTGGAGTTGTACGGCGGCCTTGCAGACCGTCCTCGCATTGTCGCCCTGAACAAGATCGATGTCCCCGATGGTCGCACTCTTGCTGAGCTCGTTCGTCCGGTATTGATCGGTCGCGGCTACCAGGTGTTCGAGATCTCGGCTGCTTCGCGCGAGGGCTTGCGAGAGCTCAATTTCGCGATGGCGTCACTCGTGTCCCAAGCCAGAGCCAGCGTGGTCCATGAACTTGCGCAGCGAGTCGTCATTACTCCGCGTGCCGTGAACGAGCAGAGCTTTACCGTGACCCGTGAAGTCGAAGGCTTCCGCGTTCGTGGCGATCGCCCAGAGCGTTGGGTTCGCCAGACCGACTTCGCCAATGACGAAGCTGTCGGCTATCTCGGTGATCGATTGGCTCGTCTGGGTGTTGAAGAAGAGCTGATATCTCAAGGCGCAGTTCCTGGTGTCGCTGTGATGATTGGTCCCGACGAGAACCCGGTTATCTTCGACTGGCATCCCTCGATCATGGCGAACACCCGATCTGAGGCTTCGCCACGCGGCACCGATGTGCGAGTGGATCTAGGATTGATGGAAAGCATTGAGGACCATGACGACTGAGGGCGGCCATGACGACTGAGGTTCGCCGTGCAATTGCCAGTGCCTCGCGGATTGTCGTCAAGATCGGTTCATCCTCGCTCACCAATCGCGGTGGCGGCATCAACGATGAGGCCATCAGTGCGCTTGTGCAGCAGTTGGCCGTGCGCAAGGCAGCTGGTAGTCAGGTCATTCTTGTATCCAGCGGATCAATCGCTGCCGGCTTTCCGATCCTCGGGCTGAAGCATCGGCCTCGCGATCTCGCTACTCAGCAGGCATCAGCAAGCGTTGGTCAAGGGATGCTGATTGCTCGCTATGGCGCTGCGTTCGCCGAGCACAGCATTGCTGTCGGGCAGGTGCTCCTCACTTCCGATGATGTGACTCGACGCGCTCACTATCGCAATGCGCAGCGCACCTTGTTCCGACTGCTCGAACTTGGAGTCGTGCCGATCGTCAACGAGAACGACACCGTTGCCACTGATGAGATCCGCGTCGGTGACAACGATCGACTCGCGGCGCTCGTTGCGCATGTAGTTCAGGCTGATGCGCTCGTCCTGCTGTCTGATGTTGATGGTCTGTATGACGGACCGCCCAGTAAAGGCGGTGCCAATCTCATCCACTCAGTCAAGTCGAGTGGTGATCTTGCTGGCATCAGTATTGGTGGAACCGGCTCGGCGGGTGTTGGGCGCGGCGGTATGGCCTCCAAAGTTGAGGCAGCGCAGATCGCTACATCTGCGGGCATCCCGGTGTTGCTCACCTCCGCCAAACTCGTTGGCCCGGCATTGCAGGACGCCAGTGTCGGCACGGTGTTCTCGCCAACAGGGGAGCGCACATCGAGCCGACTGCTGTGGCTTGCGCATGCAACCACGGGCAACGGGCGACTTCATATTGATGCGGGTGCAGCGCGTGCAGTAACCAAGCGTGGTTCGTCTTTGCTGCCTGCGGGCATCACTTCAGTTGATGGCAACTTCTCCGCAGGTGATCCCGTTGACCTTGTCGACGATCAAGGTCTGACGGTGGCTCGAGGATTGGTCAACTTCGATTCAACCGAACTGCCCGGTCTGCTCGGCCGTTCGACCAAGGATCTGGCCAAGGAGCTCGGTCCTGCATACGAGCGTGAGGTCGTTCATCGCGATGACCTCGTCCTGCTGAAATAGTCCGCTACGCGTTTGCCTTCTGGAAGGTGCGCGTGCCCCACCATGCCATCAACACGGCAAGCAGCAAGGTGACAAGTCCGCCGACCCATACATCGCGAACACCGAAATCGCCGACGAACATCGAACGTGCGGCGTTGACGGTGTACGTCAGCGGGTTGGCCTTGCTGAGGTTCTCCAGCCACACCGGCGCGAGTGTCATAGGCAGCAGGACCCCAGAGAGCAGCAACAGCGGGAGTGAAACTCCCTGAGCAAACGGTGCGAAGGAGTCCTCTTCCTTCAGGATCAATCCCATTGCGTATGACGCCGCGGACATGCCCAAGGCCAGGACGCAGACCAAGACCAGCGCCACGATGATGCCGGCCCAACTGGGTTCGAGTCCGAACGGAATGGCAACCAGAACCAGCAGCAGTCCTTGGAAGCCGATGACCACCATGTTGCTTGATGATCTGCCGAGCAGTAGAGAGACTCGCCGAGCAGGAGTTACCCGTTGGCGGTCGATGACACCCTCGCGCAGCTCTTGGATAATGCCAAAGCCCGCGAATGTTGCGCCGAAGATGCCCAGCTGCAGCAGTAGGCCAGGCACGAAGATTGACCACGATGCATTGCCGCCAAGTCCACCCCCAGACAGGTTCTTCAGCAGCGGTCCGAACAGCACGAGATACAAGATTGGCTGCGACAGTCCGAAGAAGACCCAGACTGGATTGCGCAAGAGGTTGCGCAATTGTCGTTGGAAGATGACCCAGGTTTCAATAAGCATGTGCAGTTCCTTTCAAGCCTCAGGCGAGGTCTTCGCGAAGGGTGCGGCCGGTCAGGGTGAGGAACACGTCGTCCAAGGACGGGCGCGAAACGCTGACAGATTTCAAGTTGAGCCCGCTTGCATCAAGGGCACGAAGGATTGGTGCGATTGCTGTTTCGCCGAGTTCGACTGTGACGTGCACGCGATCGCCTTCGATGCGGGTGTCGCGCACCGGCACGGCTTCCGCAGCGATGCGCGCTGCCTCGTGCAGGTCTCCATCGACCTCCATCACAACAACGTCACCGGAGATTTGTGCCTTGAGAGCCTCGGGGGTGTCATTGGCGACGATGACGCCGTTGTCCATCACGAGCAGGCGGTCAGCGAGAATATCGGCTTCATCGAGGTAGTGGGTACTCAGCACGATCGTCACGCCTTCTTCCTCGCGAAGTGAGTTGATGTGATCCCACAGATTTGCGCGACTCTGCGGATCCAGACCCGTCGTGGGCTCGTCAAGGAAGATCAACTTGGGGGAGTGCACGAGCCCCAAGGCGATATCGAATCGTCGACGCTGGCCGCCACTCATCTCGCTGAGTGCTCGAGGAGCAAAGCCCTCCAGATCCATCTGAGGCAGGAGTTCTGCCACCCGAGTCTGGGCTGCAGCCTTGCTCATTCCCTGCAATCGACCTTGCACGATCAGTTCTTCGCCGACCAAGGTGCCAGGTGCGGGGACAGCACCGATCTGTGCGACGTAGCCAATGCGCCGCCGAACCTCACGCGGGTCCATTGCCAGGTCAACACCGGAAACTGTGGCGCTGCCCGAAGTCGGGTTCAACAAGGTGGTGAGCATGCGCAAAGTGGTGGTCTTGCCAGCACCGTTGGGCCCGAGCAGACCCAGGATCTCTCCTGCTTGGACGTCGAAGTCAATGGCCTTGACGGCCTCTACTGGGCCGGTCTTGGTCTTGAAGGTGCGAGTCAATCGGCGGGCGTGAATCATGGCGTCTCCTTTGGGAGGTCATGCTGCCATGCGCGTAACCCTTGTTCACCGAATGCGAGATCGTCAATCTTGACCAGGAGCATGATGTACAGAATTCAGGAAACTAGTCTTGGCTTATGAAAGATGAACGCGAGGAAGTGCTTGATGTTGCCCGCCGCGCTCGCGAGGCAGCACGCTCAGTTCGGCAACTGACGCGCGACGAAAAGGACATCGCGCTCATCGCGCTCGCCGATGCGCTCGAAGCCAACACGGCGCGAATCGTTGAGGCCAATGACCGGGATGTGGCGCGCGCGACCGAAGCTGGCACTGCTGCCGGAATGATTGATCGACTTACGTTGAATGCTGCTCGGGTCAGCGCCATCGCTGAGGCACTTCGCGAGGTGGCTGCGCTGCCAGATCCGATCGGTGAAGTTGTTCGTGGTTACACATTGCCCAACGGCCTTCAGATTCGGCAATTGCGGGTTCCAATGGGCGTTGTCGGCATCATCTATGAGGCTCGTCCCAATGTCACGGTGGATGCCGCGGGCCTGTGTCTGAAGAGCGGAAACGTTGCCTTGCTGCGGGGATCTTCGTCTGCTGCCACTACAAATGCCGCCCTCGTCGACATCATGCGTGAAGCATTGGATGTGCTGGGAATTCCCGTTGACGCGATCCAGCTGGTGCCCGGCCTGACTCACGATTCCACAAAGCACCTGATGACAGCGCGAGGTCTCGTTGACGTCTTGATTCCGCGTGGCGGCGAAGCGCTGATCCGCAATGTCGTCGAGAACTCAACGGTTCCGGTGATTGAGACTGGCGTCGGAAACTGTCATGTGTACGTCGACAAAAATGCCGATCTGGACAAGGCCGTTGCCATTGTGATCAACAGCAAGGTGCAAAGACCGAGTGTGTGCAACGCGGCCGAGACTTTGCTTGTTCATCGCGATGTTGCCGATGCGTTCCTGCCGATGGTTGCAGCAGCCCTCCATGCCAATGGCGTCACGCTGCATGCAGACCAACGATCACTCGAGCTCGCCCGTTCGTCGGGAATCGTGGCTATTCCTGTGACCGATGCCGACTGGGCTGCGGAGTACATGTCGCTGGATATGGCTGCCGGCGTCGTCGATTCCATCGACGAGGCAATCGCACATATCCAGAGATGGACCTCTGGCCACACGGAGGCGATCGTCACTGATAGCCAGTCAGCCGCGGCGGCGTTCATCGCCGGAATGGACTCAGCTGCGGTCATGGTGAACGCCTCGACCCGGTTCACCGATGGGGGAGAGTTCGGATTCGGCGCCGAAATCGGCATTTCCACCCAGAAACTGCATGCCCGGGGCCCGATGGGCCTGGCCGAATTGACCACAACCACGTACATCGTGACCGGGGACGGTCACGTCCGAGCGTGATCAGTCGCTAAAGTGAACCCGCTTACCATCCAGGAGAGGAACATTTCATGGGCTTGATCCAGTCTGCGGTCCAATTGGCGCAAGAGGCGCCGATCAACGACCCATCGATTCCGCCCTGGGGCTTTGGCGCGTTCGCCTTCGTGGTCCTGGGCGTATTGCTGGCATTCACAATGATGATCAAGGTTGGCCGCTAGTCCGTGAAGGTCCGGCGCCTCGGCGTCTTTGGTGGCACCTTTGACCCGATCCATTCGGGACATCTTGTGGCCGCTGTTTCTGTGCAAACTGCATTGGAATTGGACTATCTGATCTTCGTGCCCACAGGGAACTCCTGGCACAAGGAGCCTGGGCCAGAGGCCTCGGCAGCAGACCGGCTTGCCATGGTCGATCTCGCCATTGCCTATCACGAGGGCTTCACGACGTCGTCTGTCGACATCGAGCGTGAGGGTCCGACGTACACGATCGACACCCTTACTGATCTTCAAGAGCATTGGGAGCACGACCAGCCTGAGACTGAAGCGCTTTGGTTCTTTGTGACGGGAGCCGACGCGCTTGTCGACGTTCCGAACTGGCGAGATCCGGCCGGGATCTTGCAGCGCGCACAGCTCGTTGGAGTGAGTCGACCCGGTCACCCGGCCCCGTCGGCCTCGCTGCTCAATGGTGCATTCACCCTGGTTGAGGTTGCTACGCCTGATGTGTCATCGCGGCAGATTCGCGAGCTGGTGCGTAACGGCGTATCAATTGATCAACTGGTCCCACCATCAGTCGCCGACTACATCGAGGCCCATGGGCTGTATCGCACTTCCGCTCGAGGCAGTGCATGAGCGTGACAGCGCACGATCAGCAATCGCACTGGCGGCGTTGGGTCGTCATCTTGATCGTCGTAGTGATTGCCGCACTTGGCGTGGTAGCGGCCAACTTGCTCAGCGATCCATCATCACTGATCGCGACGCCGACCCCGACGTCGAAGCCGTCAGCTGCTGCTTCCGCGAGTCCGTCTGCGCCAGTGGTTCGATCTCAGCGGATACTCCTGTTCGAAGTGCGCGATGACAATCGACATGTCATCTTCACCCAGATCATGGCCACCGGCTACGGCAAGACTGTCGGCAAACTTATGCGCTTGCCATCTGACCTACTGGTTCCAACACCAACCTGGTCGCCGTTGCGCCTCACAGGCGATGCCAATGACACCTTGCAGAGCCAGCATGCTCTCGAAGAACTGCTGGGCATCAACATTGACATTTCATTCACCCTTGATCGACTTGCCTTCGCTGGTCTTATCGATGCGACACTCACGCCAGCCCAAGCTGCCAAGGCGCGTGAGTCAACGGATATTGCCGGTGTCGTGAGCTCGACGATTGCTAATCTCCCCAGCACGCCCGAGTCGACCGGCCAGTTACTGTTGAGTCTTGGACATATGGCTCGTTCAAGCGCCTCCAACTCTGAACTTGTGGATCTGTTGCTCACCTTGCGCAAGGAGGCGATCGGCGGCAAACAGAAGACGTTGATCCTGCCGGTTTCCGCCGTACTTGCCGATGGCGCCGTTGTTGTGAATCGCGCGGCGACCGATGCGCTGGTGAAGAGGTATTTTCCCGTGAGCATGTTGAACCCGGGTGAGACAGTTCGTCCACGTGTGCTGCTCATTCCCGCCGGGGCCTCTGCCGCTCAGCTCGCCCGCGCCACCGAAGACCTCATTGATGCGGGCATGACGGTCATTTCGGGTGACACCGCCGATCGAGTGGTGAACTCGCGAGTGGAGGTGCCGGCCAGCGCGATTTCGGTGAAGCTCGGCCAGCTTGCGGCCACTGCTGTCGGGCTCTTGCCCGAGGAAGTCAAGCAGGTCAAGGGGGCTCCGGTGGATGTCCGAATTGTTCTCGGACCTGACATTCCGGCCCTGTGAGAGGCTCATACCTTGAACCCCCTTCCCCGAAAGGATTGTCTTGACTGCCACAGATGAGGCCAAGAACCTCGCTATTCAGGCCGCGCTTGCAGCCGCCGACAAGATGGCAACCGACATCATTGCCATTGACGTCAGCGAACATGTGGTGATCACAGATGTCTTCGTGATGTGTTCTGCAGCCAACGAACCGCAGGTCAAGGCGGTGGTTGACGCGGTGCAGGAGCGCCTCCTAGAGCACGGTGCCAAGCCACTGCGCCGTGAAGGCGAGCAGCAGGCTCGTTGGGTTCTCTTGGACTACGGCGACATCGTTGTTCACGTGCAACTCGTCGAAGAGCGCATCCACTACGCCATTGAACGGCTGTGGAGCGATTGTCCGCTGATCGCATTGCCAGCAGAGGTCAGCCTGCCACGACTGGTGCCGGGTCTCGCAGAGTGATCGAACCGCGTCGGGTGCTGTTCTTGAGACATGGGCGAACCAACTGGAATGCGACAGCACGATTTCAAGGGCAGTCTGACATCGACCTTGACGAGGTCGGCATTGCCCAGGCTGCTGCCGCGGCCAAGCAGATTGCCTTGCTCAAGCCGGCTCTAGTGATGTCATCAGATCTGAGGCGTGCGCACGACACCGCCAAGCCACTGGTGGACTTGCTCAATCAAGAGGTAGTGCTTGATCCGGATCTTCGCGAGACCTTCGTCGGAGTGTGGGAAGGCATGCATCGCGCCGACATCGAAAAGGAACACACCGAAGATCTGCAACAGTGGTTTGCGGGAACCAATGTGCGCCCTGGTCTGCACGGCGAAACGCGAACTGAAGTGGCAGAGCGCGTGCGCAATGCAGTTGATCGCGGGCTCGACAAGATCGGTCCGGGCGAACTACTGGTGTGCGTGACGCACGGAGCAGCAGCGATGGCTGGCATGGCTTCCCTGCTCGATCTGCCACTCGAACATTGGCCGATCTTCGGGGTCACGCCGAACTGCTCGTGGTCGATCGCGGCAGAGGCAAATCCGGGTGTTTCGCAGAAGTGGCGCCTTCTGGAATACAACGTTCGGGCGCCCCAACTCTGATCTGTGGGGCCACCCTGAGGCGGCTTCTGAGTTGGGTATGCTTCTCACTCCCGTGTCAGCCTCGCTGATACATGGGGCTGTGGCGCAGCTGGTAGCGCACCTGCATGGCATGCAGGGGGTCAGGGGTTCGAGTCCCCTCAGCTCCACAAACGAAAGGCCCGAACTTCTGAGGATTCACGCGATCAAGCCCTCTGAATAGCGACTCCTGATGCGAGAAGGCTTTCGATCAAGGCGTCCTCTAGTCCGAATTCCCGCAGGCATTCGACCGTGTGCTCGCCGAGGGCCGGCACCGGGCGCTCGTGGCGGGGGGCCACATCGCCGAAATTCCACAAGCCGGCTGGCTGCTGGAGCGCTCCCCACTCTGCTTGCTCGGTGGAGACTATGAGACCGACCCTGTGATTTTCTGCGCTGTCAAAGAACGCCGAACGCTGGTTGAGACGAACACGTTCTGCCGGCACCCCGACATAGGCAAGGTCTGCCAGCACCTCTTCAGTGTTGCGTCCAGACAACTCAACCTTGCTCAGTGCACGCAACTGATCATCTTCGTCGGCAGCGATCATGACCCATCCATCCACAAGCTGGAGGATCCGGTGCCCCTCGTCGAGGGTGAGCTGATCGGAACTCAATTCGGCGAATGGAGCCAAGGTGCCATCTGCCCGCTTGAAGATCTCACTCACCGTCAGTACGCCTGCACCCAAAAGGGACCCTGCAACGTCCTGGGTCTGCCCTGTGCGATCGCGGTGGTAGAGGGCAAGTACTACCGCTAAAGCCGATGACATGGCACATACGTGGTCCATGTAACCGAAGCGTTGCCACATAGGTGAATTGCCCTGGCCAGCTGATAGGACTTCCCACCCGCATTGGGCCTGAAACAATTGGTCGTAGCCAGGCCAATCCGCTCGAGGTCCTGTCGGCCCATACGAGCTGGTATGACAGAAGATCGCCTCGGGATTTATTTTGCGGACGGACTCCGCTTCCAGACCTAGGCGTATGGCAGCTGGCATCCGGATGTTGTGATGCACGACATCGGCCCAACGAATCGCAGCCTCCAGCGCAGTGCGCGACTCAGGTGCCTTGAGGTTCAGAGCCAAGCTGCGCTTGCCTCGCTGGCACCCAAGAAACGCCCCGCCAGACAGCATGGGGTCACCGTCGGAACCTTCCAGCTTGATCACTTCAGCGCCCATGTCGGCCAGCAATTGGGGGCCCAGCGGGCCGGCCAAGTAATTGCCGAGATCTAGGACTTTGATGCCCTCGAGCGGCCATCGGCGTTGGCGGCCATCGCCAGCTGGTCCTTGCTCGGCGACCCACGTCGCGAGTACTTCCTTGGTGTGCGCGCCGTGCGGGGGAGCCAGTCCAAGGATTTTCTGCGGCGGACTGATGGTTAGTGGTGTCCCGGCAACCGTGATGCGACCCTCCTCAGGATCATCCAGGTCAACCAGATATCCGTTGAGTCGTGCCTGCTCGTCATCGAGGATTGCCCCGAACTCCGCACAGGCCTGCACCGGGACGTCACTTGCCCAAAGATGCTGCAGCCAGTTCTCCCGAGTATCCGTGAGGAAGCAAGCGGCGATGGCTGCCTCAGACGGTCCCTCGTGGCTCTCAACGAATTCGCGCACACGTGAACTGCGCATCGGATCAGGCATGATGTGCATCCAAAGTCCGTCACTGCATTGGTAGACCCAATCTTGTACGAAGTTGATCTTGGGGACTCCGTCTGCCATTGCCGGTGGCAATCCCGGCCCTCGGTTCCAGAGCATGGCCAGGTTGATCATGGCGCCCTGCACCAGACTTGTATGTGCTGGTCCGGCTATGCCTGAGCGATTTCGCAGCAGCAGTCGTGCGACGATTCCGGTGGCTGCGATCCACACGGTGTTCCACGTCATCAACGGGTAGCGCAAGTAGACCGGTCCCTCGCTGCGAGACTGGGGACGTTGTTCATCGCAAAGCCCAAGACGAGCCTGAACTAAGGATTCATTGACGGGCAAGTCAGCGTCGGAGTGATTGATGGGCCAGCCCAGCACTGAACTAATGATGAGCTGGGGATTCAACTCGGCGAGTGAAGCCTCGTCTAGGCCATACTCTCGCGCCTGCGTTGGTCCTAACTCATGTACGAAGACGTCAGCGGCTGACAGCAACTGCTTCAGGCACGCCAAACCGTCTGGCGTCGCAATATCGGCGACCACACTTCGCTTGCTCCGGTTCCAGGTGCGAAATCCCGGCAGACTTCGTTCACGGCCTGGCGTGGAGCCTTCGACTTTGACGACATCAGCACCACACTCGGCCAAGAGCATTGTGGCCGCGGATCCGGCAGCGCCAATAGAAAGATCCACGATCTTGATGCCGGCCAGGATGCTGTCTGTCATTGCGACTCTCCTCGTGCTCGATGTGGCGCAACTTCCATCCGAATCGGCGCCAGAGCGCGATGCTCATCGGAAGTTCTCGTGGACGTCGCCAACTGACGAGCACAAGGGGCGTGCGCATTTGAAAATAGCTGCCTTCACTAACTGCTCAAATGAAGCGCCAGTGAATCTGGAAATCTGTGATCCACTGGATCCGCAAAGCAGTCTCGTGGACCGTACTACTCGTCTGACTGATGCCGCTTGATTTTGTTGGAAGCACAACTTGCCCCTTTTCATTCAACGACGAGCGAATCGCTCGCTATGAGGCTCTACTTGAATGGAGTGGCCTCTATTGCACGTCCTGTCGAACAATCGTCGCCCCGGAAAAGCCGATGGACCGCAGTGTCATGGCGGGCAGCGGCAAGGGTTCGTACGTAGTGGCGCCGGAATGGGCACAACCAAGAACTTCTGCGTCATAGCGTCTCCGGCGGCAAGTAACTTGGGTCCAAACGTGGGCCATTTTCCCAATCACGTTGACGTGATTGATCGCGCACAATATTTTCGTGCACTATCTACTTTGCCAGGAGGCTTGCAATGTCAGCACTGCAGGAGATCCCAGTTGAATCAATCAACGCGGAGCCGAGTTCACTAGGCGAATACGCAGGTTCGGTGCTGCTAGTCGTCAACGTCGCTTCGAAATGCGGAAACACGCCGCAATACGAAGGTCTGGAAGCGCTCTACGGAAACTTCAAGGACCAAGGCCTGGTCGTGCTCGGCTTCCCTGCCAACAACTTCGGCGGCCAGGAACCAAGAGACAACGCCGAGATAGTTGAATTCTGCAGCACCACCTATTCCGTCACCTTTCCCTTGTTTTCCAAGATCAGCATCGTGGGAGAAGACACGCACCCGCTCTATGCAGAACTGATCGCGCAAGCTCCAGTAACTGAAGGTGACAAGCCGGAGCACCGCGCCTTGCTCCGCCAGCACGGCGTAACGACCACAGAGGATCCTGAGGTGCTTTGGAATTTCGAGAAGTTTCTTGTCTCACGCGACGGAAAGGTTGTCGGGCGCTTCGCTCCTCACGTCACGCCGGACGATGCGTCGATCCTTGCGGCAATCGAGCGCGAACTCTCGAAATAGCACTGCTGCATCGCGGCAGCAGAAAGACTGGGCATTAACCCTTAGCAATCTGCCGCGGGGTTGGTGATGCTGTGGCACGCTGCGCGTATCGACTGGCCCCGGTGATGAGGCATCTTTGCGTGCCTCCTAAACGAATGTTGGAGGCAGGGCATGGCTGCACACGTCGCATACGACGAGTTTGGGATGTTCCAGGAGAACGCCGAGGAGTTCGGGATCGCATTCCGTGCGCCGATAGTGCGACGCGAATCCGTGGTGATGCCTGACGGCCGCGTGATGAGTTCCTTGGTCTGGGGGACTGGCGATCCCGAGATCGTGCTGCTGCACGGCGGCGGCCAGAACGCCCATACCTGGGACACGGTCGCATTGGCGCTCGATCGGCCGCTACTTGCCATCGACCTGCCTGGCCACGGGCACTCCGATGCCGGCCGTCCGGGGCTTGTTGTCACTCAAGGCAATGCAGAGGATGTCGCACACGTCATCCGTGCACTCGCTCCAAACGCGCGCGGTGTCGTTGGTATGTCGATGGGCGGGCTGACCACCTTGGCGCTTTCATTGCATGCACCTGACCTCGTGCGGTCCGCGATCCTTGTCGATGTGACGCCTGGCGTCACTCGCGATCAGGCTTCGCAGATCATCGGCTTCTTGAGCGGACCGGTGACTTTCGCTGACTTCGACGAGATCCTGGCTCGAACGGTCCAATTCAATCCGACGCGTACCGAACGCTCGCTGCGGCGTGGGATCCTCCACAACGCTGAGCAGTTGGACGACGGCAGCTGGGTCTGGCGCCATCAGCGCCACCGGCTCGATGGCGATGTCGATGAGCAGCCCCTATCTGGCGGCAACCTTGACGAACTCGGATTTGGAGACTTGTGGGATGCCGTCGCTCAGGTCAAGGGGCCGATTTGCCTCGCAAGAGGGATGCGGGATCAGTCCGTGGTCAGCGACGAGGACGAAGCTGAGATGCTGCGCCGCAATCCTGCGACGAAGGTGACCCACTTCGAAGAGTCTGGCCATAGCCTCCAAGGAGACGAGCCGGTGAAACTTGCCCGACTCATAGATGACTTCATGCCTTGAGGTACGTGTTCCTTTACGCAAGTCACCCAGATCACCGACTGATGGAATCCGGTTAATCGTTGTCCCGGCAATTGCTTCCATGAGTCATGGAGGGCGCTCGAACTTGGAACTCGAATCGATGGAATCCGACGACAACGATTCGGCACTTGCAAGCATGGGCAAGGCTCTTCGCGCGCTACAGGATGCGGCGACCGCCACGAGCGCTCCCATGTCGGTAGCGGTTGAAGTTTCGCAAGCCATTGAGGACGCCACCAGCATGCTGCAAGCCTTTGTGGCCAACCCGGCGCTTGTCGGGACGGACTTTCCCACGTACGTCCGTGCTCGTGCGGCTCACACCCTCATGCCGCAGATGACCGTGGTGGCTCGAACGCCAGAGTCAGTTGAGTTCTCTGTTCTCTTTGGAATCTTCTATCGCAATCCCTTTGGACAGGTGCATGGGGGAGCGATCGCCATGGTGTTTGACACCGCCATTGCTCGCCTAGGGCTTGGCGGCACGAAGCGGTTTCTCACCGCGAACTTGAGCGTTGACTACCGTGGATCAGCTCCGGTTGATGTCGAACTCATGGTGAAGATTCGACTTGCCCGAATTGATGGCAGAAAGCGCTTCATCGAAGGCGAACTCATGAATGGCGATGAGCTCTTAGCTGAAGTGCGCGCACTGTTCATTGAGGCTCGGAATTGAGCGCCAACTCCGCCTATTTGCCTTGGGGGCATCTCTGATGACCGAGCAGATTCCCTAAAACGACACGGATCTTCGGATCGGGTAATATATTGTGCACAATCTACTTTGCCAGGAGGCTTTCGGTGTCAACACTTCAAGAGATCCCAGTCGACTCGATCACCGAGGAGGCGACTTCACTGGGCGACTACGCAGGATCAGTGCTGCTCGTCGTCAACGTTGCCTCGAAGTGCGGGCTCACCCCGCAGTATGAGGGCCTTGAGGCGCTCTACCGACAGTTCAAGGACGAAGGCCTTGTTGTGATGGGCTTCCCCGCGAACAACTTCCGCGAGCAAGAGCCAGGCGACAACGCTGAGATCGCCGAGTTCTGCAGCCTGACCTACGACGTCACCTTTCCGCTGTTCTCCAAAATCAGCATCGTGGGAGAAGACAAGCACCCGCTCTACGCGAAATTGATCGAACAGGCGCCACCAATTACTGGTGACACCGAGTCACACCGCACCCGACTGCGCGAATACGGCATCACACCAACTGAAGACCCTGATGTCACCTGGAACTTTGAGAAGTTTCTCGTGTCACGTGACGGTCAGGTTGTCGGGCGCTTCGCACCCTCCATTAAGCCTGGCGATTCGGAAATCGTAGAGGCAATTCAGGCCGAGCTCTCGAAGTAGGCCAGTTGAACGAGCCAGGCAGGTGGCGTCGAAAAGCCAAGATCGGCTTCGCAGATCTAGAGTGTGCGCATGTCGAGTCCCGCAGGCGTCTGCAAGCGATGCCCAGCCATTGCTGCTGTCGGGATCGTTGCTGTTCTTGCCTTGGCGGCTTGCTCGAGCACCACCCCGTCAACGACCTCTGCTTCAGACTCAGCCAGCTCCCAAGCGTCCACGGATTCGGCTTCGGCATTCACACTCGCCGACCGAGTGGCTGTTCGCGGGGAACGCGTTCAGGTGCCCGACACTTGGAAGCTCTACACCATTGACGGTGGGGGATCGGGTTCAGGCAACGTCTGGATTAATCCTCTTGACCGGCACCAATGGATAGAGGTGACAGATGGAGTTGAGGCGGGTGCTTGGTGTGGCCTGGACGGTGTTGATGGCTCCATTGATCCCAAACAGATGCTTCCCGCTGGTGCAACCATCAACCGGCTCAGCCAGAGCCTGTTTGAGTTCGAGTATCTGGGTCGCGACTACGCATCCTTCGAGAGCGGCGGGATTGAGCCGATCGCGCCGGCTACCGTCAAAGGAATCTGGATGGGCTCTCCAACGTGTTTGAGCTACGAACAGCTGAGTTATGCCTTGCCTGGGGTCAATCAAGATGTCATCGACGGGATTGTCCACGACTTTGAAAGACAGAATTCCTTGGAGTAGAGGTCGCTTTCCGAACACTGCGACTGTCCTCGCGAGTCAGACCACGCGCTCGTCCTCACTGTCGAAGTCGGAGATGAGAAGCTGGCCTTCAGCCAAGGATTCTGCCGGAGCCTCATGCACGATCTCGGTTGCCAGCGGATTCTCTCTGACAAAGGTCATCAGCACGGCGGCGATCAGCGCTAGCGGAACCATGGCCGCGTAGATGGGTACGAGTGCCTCGTTGTAGGCATGCAGGACAATCTGCCGGATCACTTCGGGCAGGGCGCTGACGATGTCAGGCGTGAAGGACTTCCTGGCATCGGCAGTGTTCGCTGCCGCCGGCAGGCGTTCGGTGAGCAGCATGCCCAAGCGCGCGACAAACAGCGAACCGACGATGGCCGCTCCAAGACTCGAGCCGACCTGCCGGAAGTAGTTGTTCGCTGCGGTTGCTGTTCCGACAAGGCGATGAGGAAGCTCGTTCTGAACGATCAACGTCAGGATCGACATGCTGGAGCCCAGCCCGATGCCCATCAGTGCCATGTATGAGCAGATCTGTGCCAGTGGTGTTGCCAAGGTGACCGTCGACAGCAGCCAGAGTGCAAGTGCGACGAGAAGGGATCCGATGATGGGCATGGCCTTGTAGCGACCGGTCCTGGAGACCAGATTTCCCACGGCAATCGAGCCCAGCAGCAGGAAGCCCATCAGGGGGACCATGAGCAGCCCTGCCTCCGTGGCGGATACTCCCTCGGCCATCTGGAAGTACGTAGGCAGATACCCCATGGCCCCATACATGCATATGCCGGTGAGCAGACCGGTCGTAGTGACGAGCACGAAATTCCGGTTCTTGAACATGGTCATCGGTATCACCGGGTGCTCGGCGCGAGTCTCGATGAATACGAACAAGGTGCCTATCAGCAGCGAGGACGCGGCCATCACGAGGATCTGCGGAGAAAGCCATTCGTAGCTGTGGCCGCCCAAGGTTGCGATGAGGACGATCCCGGTGGTGGCCAAGGCCATGAGGCAGATGCCTGCGACGTCAATCTTGGGGCGTACGGCTGCTTGCTTGTGAGTGGTGGGCATGAGCAGCACCAGAGCGAAGCCAGCGACGATGGCCTGAGGGATCACGATCCAGAAGACCCACCGCCAGCCAGGCCCTTCAGTCAGCCACCCGCCCAGCAGCGGTCCGGCAACCGAAGAGGTGGCGAAGGTCGCTCCCATGATTCCGGAGTACTTTCCGCGTCGCCGCGCAGGGATGAAATCCGCTACTGACGCCTGCGACAAGATGATCAAGCCGCCGCCGCCCAGACCTTGGATCACACGGGCGGTGATGAGCCAGGTCATGGTCGGAGCCAGGGCGCCGATGAGGGATCCGATCGTGAAGATTGGGATTGCTACGAGCAGCATGTTCTTGCGGCCGAAGAGATCTCCTGCCTTGCCATAGATCGGCATGGCCACGGTCGAGGCCAGCATGTATCCGGTGATCACCCACACCATCTGGTTGACGCCGTGCAGTTCGCCGACGATTGTGGGCAATGCCGTTGCGAAGACCATCTGGCTCAACGATGCTAGGAACATCACGATCATCAACGAGGCGAACAGAAGTTTCAGATTTGCAACCGGTGGCCGCTCTGCGGGTGGAACTTCTGAGGTCGCTGCGTCCGCGGCATCGCTGCCCAATGTCGTGCCGTCAGAGTCGCGAACCTGCTTGTCTGTTGACATCTAAGCGCACCAAGGAACGATTCTCTCGACGTTCATGAACCATCAGATTAGCCACAAATGGCCGGATTGGGCGGTGAATTCGCGCGCCGGGCAAAGAGGGCGATTTGGCTTCCATCGAGCGCCGCATCGAAGTGCGCATACTTGGACAGTGACTCAACAACGTGGAAGTGACGCTCACCTTCCGATCAACGCTGATGCGATCGATGAAGCTGCGCGTCGCTTAGTCGGTGTTGTGACCACCACTCCTCTCGAACACAATGCGCGCCTGTCGGATGCCACCGGCGCCGAGGTATGGCTCAAGCGTGAGGATCTTCAAACGGTGCGCTCCTACAAGGTGCGTGGCGCATACAACTTGATCGCCCAACTGGATGAGCACGCGCGTGCCGCAGGCGTGGTCGCCGCGAGCGCTGGCAATCATGCGCAAGGCGTTGCGTACGCCTGCTTCGCACTTGGTGTACGGGGTCGGGTGTATCTGCCGCGAACGACGCCCCGACAGAAGCAGGATCGGATTGCAGCGCTGGGCGGCAGCATGATCGAGATCATCATCGGTGGCGACAACTATGACGAAGCAGCTGGCTCGGCGGCCGCTGATGCCATCGCAACCGGAGCGACAATCGTGCCCGCGTTCGACGATGCGCGGACCATTGTTGGGCAGGGAACCGTGATCCGCGAGGCAGTTGAAGAGCTTGGTTCGGCTCCGGATGTAGTTGTGGTTCCCGTTGGCGGAGGTGGACTGCTCGCTGGTTCCATCGCATGGCTTACAGAGCGGTGCCCGAACACTCGAATCATCGGAGTCGAGCCTGCGGGAGCGGCAAGCCTTGCCGCTGCTATCGCGGCCAGGCAACCCGTCACCTTGAGCGAGATCGACACCTTCATCGACGGCGCTGCTGTGCGCCGCGTCGGGGACGTCACCTTCCCGATCATTGCGGCCTCGAAAGTGCAGCTCGTGGCAGCGCCAGAGGGTCGAGTGTGCAGCGAGATGCTCGCGCTCTACCAGACTGACGGGATCATCGCCGAGCCTGCGGGCGCGCTGGCAAGCGCGGCCCTGGGCATGTCGGTAGTCGACATCCCGAAATCGGCGAAGGTGATCTGCGTGCTCTCAGGCGGAAACAATGACGTCAGTCGATACGCCGAGATCGTCGAGCGGGCTTTGATCTTCGAAGAGCGAAAGCACTACTTCCTCGTCGACTTTCCGCAGGAGCCCGGCGCTCTTCGCCGATTCCTGGATGAAGTGCTGGGCCCGAATGAGGACATCACCCTGTTCGAATACGTCAAGCGCAGCAACCGTGAAACCGGGCCTGCATTGGTCGGCATCGAACTCTCGAGCGCAAGCGACTTGCCAGGTCTGCTCGCGCGAATGGAGGCTGCCCCTCCCCGCATCGAGAAGATAGATGCGGCCAGCCCGCTCTTCCGCTTCCTGCTCTGACTTTCAGCGAAAGTCGGCTCGCACATCCTGAGCCAGATGTAGCCGGGCCGCGGTGCGACGGGCACGCTCGTGCTTGGCGGAGTATCGGAGTATCGGCAGATCGGCGGCCGAGGTCGAACTTGTGAAAATCAGATCCTTGCCGATCGAACCGACCAAGGCGGGAACCAATGAGCGGATGTCTTGATGCCTTGGCCGACTTCCGGGCGCTCCCAGTCATCGAAAACTATGGTGCGCTGCGGTGCGAGATAGGGCAGCCAGCTGTGGACGTCTTCTTCCACAGCTTCTGTTGAATGCCAGCCATCAATGAAGAGCAATCCGATGGCTGGACCGTCGTAGATCGCAGCGGCATCCACCGACTTCATATGCATGGGTGCACGCGATCTCGAACCCCGGCGCTGTCGATGTTCGCGAGAAAGCCCTCGTAAGTATCGATCGACAAGCCTTGCTCCACTTCGCTGACGTCGCCGGTATGTGGATCCACGGCATGTACTCTTGACCCGTGCGTTCCCAGCGCCAGCGCCACGGCGGATCGACCGAGATAGCTGCCGATCTCTACTACGGCCAAATCTGGGCTGACCGATCCACTCAGGCTCCATAGCAGGAACGCTTCGGCTTCGGTCAACCATCCTTGGACTGGGTTGATGTGTTCATCGAACGCGTTCTGGAACTCGATGGGACGTTTGGGCTCAGGGAGGAACGCCTCCAAGATCTGGACTCTTGAGATCATGAGTGCATTGTCCAGTCGTGGGCTTCAGCCTGCGTTCAGGGCCAGTCTGTCCGTCAGTTCGAGGATTCGATCCCACGCATCAGCACCTGCTTCGGCCCAATCATCAAAGGCGCGATCGAAGAATGAATGTGGTGCGCCGTCGTAGACCACAGTGATCACTTCAGCGCCACCTGAGCGCATCACCTCTGCGAGTGCCAGTTGGTCGGCAACAGGAGTGAAATCCTCGCCGGCAAGGAACATGTAGGTGAGCTTCTTGGCATGTTTCGCAGAGCGTCCGACGAAGTCGGGACGACCGTAGAAGCCAACGACCGCTTCCAGGTCGAGCTCGCTTGAGGACTGCCGCCAAGCTTGCCCGCCGCCGAAACAGAAGCCAACACTGATGATCGGCAGATCCTGCCCGTGAGCAGCACGCATGAAATCAATGGCGGCCTGAGTGTCGAGATTCACCCCAGCTGGTGTTGCGGCGTTGACGTGGGGTTGCCAGTCGAAGTCCTCTGCGCGCCATCCGTCCTCGGCAAGTCCGGCAGTTCGTCCGAAGTAGTCGATCGCAACTGAAGTGAGTCCAGCCTCGGCGAAGCGCTCCGCGAGTGATCCGTAGTAGGGATGAAGCCCACGGACGTCAGGCAGAACGACGACGCCGACCTTTGGTGAGGCAGCAGAGGCGTAGAACGCGGAGAACTCGTTGCCGTCACTGCTCGTGAGTGTGAACTTTCGTGAGTCGGCGATTGTTTCGGATCTCGGGGAGGCCGGCGGCCGGCTGCTGTCGTCATGGCACATGCTCGGATCGTACGGCTGATTGCACGTGTCTGAGCGGAGCTTTCCATTTCGGCTCAAGAGCAGACACGCCTGCAGCCACCAGCCAGACTATTTCCGTGGCTGAATCGTCCCGCGTGCAATGGGATCCGCAGATTTATGAACGATTCGACAGAGAGCGGACTCAGCCCTTCTTCGATCTCATCTCGCGGGTATCGGCAGCCTCGCCGGCTCGAGTTGTTGATCTTGGTTGCGGCACTGGCTCTACGACTGCAATTCTTGCGCAGCGTTGGCCAGATGCTGAGGTACTCGGGATTGATTCCTCGACGGAGATGCTGGAGAAGGCCACGTCCATGCCGGATCTGCCGGCCAATCTGCATTTCGAGCAGATGGACATAGCCGCGTGGATGCCTACGCCTGGTGTTGATGTCGTCGTGACAAACGCGGCAATGCAGTGGATTCCCGAAAGTGTGGAACTCATGCCCCACTGGTTTGCGGCCATGGATGAAGGCGCGTGGTTCGCCATGCAGGTGCCGCATAGCGCGCAACTTCCCTGGCACGTATTACTCAATCGACTGGTGCGATCGGATCGTTGGCGAGAGCAACTCGGCGACGAGATTCGCGCAGGTGGGCAGGTGGCTGCTCTGGCGGACTATCTGGAGTTGATGCTGGCCTCTGGATTGGAAGCGCAGGCATGGGAGACCGAGTACCTGCATGTGCTCAGCGGCGCCGAACCTGTGCTGGACTGGGTTCGCGGCACCACTCTGCGGCCGGTGATTGCGAAACTTGGTACTGAGGATTCTGAGATTTTCGAGCAGCAGTATTCAGCTCTGTTGCGAGAGGCATACCCGCGATCTGCTCATGGCACCAACTACCCGTTCAAGCGCATCTTTGCCGTGGGTCAGAAGCGGTAACGACGTCGATTCAGTTGGCCCAGAGGCCTGAAGTACCTCTCCGGTGACTGTCGATCAGATGCGTGTCGATCATGCCGATGGATTCCATCATCGCGAACATCGTGGTGGGACCGACAAAGGTAAAACCCTTCGTCTTCAATGCCTTGGACAGAGCAATCGAATCGGCTGATTGCGTCGGGATCTCGTCGATGGTTCGTGGAGATGGAGTTGATGCTGGCCGGAAGGACCAGATGAAATCAGCAAGCCCACCCTCTTCCCGCATGTGAATTGTCGCTCGCGCATTTGTGATGGCGGCATTGATTTTGGCGCGATTGCGGATGATGCCAGGGTCCGCCATCAGCCGCTCTCGGTCCGCATCAGTGAACTCAGCAACCACGTCAGGATTGAAGTCCTTGAAGGCAATGCGAAAAGTGGGACGCTTTCGAAGAATCGTGTCCCACGAGAGTCCGGCTTGAAAACCTTCAAGCATCACGCGCTCATACATACCGCGCTCGTCTGTAACTGGCATGCCCCACTCGGTGTCGTAGTAGTGGCGGCGCAGCGGATCGCTTGCAGCCCACACTGGCCGACGCAGTCCGTCCTCGCACACGATCGTCCCGTTGGCCGAAACCACTGCCTCCATCATGCGGCCTGTTCCAATGCCAGCAGTGTGCGCTTGGCTTCGAGGCCACCGGCGTAGCCGCCGAGGGATCCGTCTGAGCGCAAGACTCGGTGGCAGGGCAGCACAATTGGCAGTGGATTTGTGGCGCATGCACTGCCGACGGCCCGTGAAGCCCTGGGCTTGCCCACGGACTCAGCGACTTCCTTATAGCTCGCGGTCTTGCCGTAGTCGATCTCAGCGAGGTGAAGTTGCACAAGTTGGCGGAAACCCTGGGTGAGCGAGAGATCCAAGGCGAGGTCGAATTGCTTCCTTGCGCCAGCGAAGTACTCACCCAGTTCGCGCTCAACAATCTGCAGGCGGTCTGGTGCAAGCATGATGCGCGAACCGATTTTACTTGCCAGCTCTTCGAGCACTTGATCGAAGCCCTCATTGGCGAAGGCGATCTTCATCAATCCTGAGTCAGTTGAAACGAGCATGAGTTCGCCGATGGGCGAATCCATAAATGCATACGCAGAGTCGAGCAGGCCTTCACTAGTCGTCATGTTGTCCGCCTCCTTGAGGCTTTCGTGATCTTAACTCGCAGAGCTTTGACACCATCGAAGGAGGCCTTGCGAGCCGCCGCGTCTGTGCAGCCGATGATCGCTGCTTAGCGAACTACGCGATAGGTAGCAAGACTCGGGTCCGTGGCGTATGCAATGCGCACGCCTGCGGCTCGCGAAGCAGTGAGTCCCTCAATGATTGCCGCAGTGAGAACCTCGCCTGGTGCCACCACAGCCACACCTGGGGGATAGGGAGCGATCAAGTCCGCTGAAATGCGGCCCTCGGCCTGTGCACGCGTAACCGTGGTGGTCTCGGCAAAGAAGGCATCGCGCAATGAAAGACCAATCTCTGGCACCACCGACCAACTCAATGCGGTCGCACTGTGTCGCGGCACGGATTGCAGATTCTTGAGAATCGGGACGAGTGCCGTGGCCAGAGTGTCGAAATCCTGGGCACAGTCGGCGATGGTTGCCAGGAAGACGACCGTATCTTGATCGGCCATCTCGACACGGATCCCGTACGCAAGCAGAGCGTGCTCGATTGCGATGCCGGTGGTACCAAGCTCATTGGCACGCAAGACGAGTTTCGCCGGATCGAATCGATGGTCGGCGAATTCGCGCGGGTTGGAGAAGATTGGATACGCAATTTCAGCCTGTACTCGCGCCTTGAATCCAGCGATGTTCACGAGCAGTTCGTCGATCAGTTCCTCGCCTCGAGTTTCTAGCAATGCACGGCAGCCATCGATTGAGGCCAGGGGTGCGCCGGCTGGTGAAGTCGTGTGCGTCATCTCGAAGCCATGCTCGAGCCGGTCAGCATTCAGGTATGTCGTGCGCGCTACGAGAAGAGCGGACGCGCTGTAACCCGGCATCGCCTTGTGCATGCTGGTGATCAGCGCATCAGCGCCAAGCTGCATCGCATGGCTGGGCAACATGGGGTGAAATCCGAAATGCGCACCCCAGGCTGCATCGACGATGACAGGGATGTGCTGATTGTGGGCGAGTTCGATGAGCGCTGAAAGATCAGACATCGTGCCGAGATAGCCAGGTTCTGTGAGCAGCACCGCGATTGGTTTGTGTTCGAGAGCTGCTTGCAGGGTCTCTATGGCAATGCCAGTCGGCACGCCAGAGCTGTGTCCAGTCTCTGGTGACATCCAAATCGGCTCCAGCCCCGCGAGCACAAGAGCGCTCAGTACGGATCGATGGGCCGTGCGTGTCACAGCCACTCGATCGCCAGGCTTCCCAAGGGCGAATATGGAAGCTTGGTTGGCATGCGTTGATCCGCCAGTTGAAAACCGTGCGAAGTCCCCGCCCCACAACTGCGCAGCGAGTGCCTCGGCCTGCTGCAGAACATGTCCGGTGAGCTTGACTTCATCAAGGCCGCCGGAGAGGGGAATATCGACATCAACGACTTGCCCTAAGCCTGCGTCCAGGCGTGCTGCTTGCTGCTTGTGGCCAGGGATCGTGAATGGAGTGCGCTTCGCCTCGAAGTACGAAAGGTAGGCGTCCAGCAGAGGAGCGCTATCGCGCAGTTGGCTCACTCGACGAGCCTAACTTGCCTTGGCGAGCACTCTCGGGTGAAGGCTTACTATTTGCGCATGACGGTTGAGACCACCCTCGTGCAAGAACGTCGCTTGGTCACGGCGATCCCTGGGCCAAAATCACTCGAGGCTCTGAAACGTCGAACTGCTGCGACTTCCGCGGGACTTGGCATTGCTATTCCTGTTGTGATCGCGCGTGCTCACGATGCAATCCTCCAAGATCTCGATGGCAACTGCATCATCGATCTGGGCTCTGGCATTGGCGTGACCAATGTCGGTAACTCAGCCTCGCGGGTAGTTGATCGAGTGATCGATCAGGTGCAGTCCTTCACGCACACCTGCTTCACCGTTGCTCCGTACCTTGGTTACATCGAGGTGTGCGAGGTACTCAATCGCATTACGCCCGGCGACAACCCCAAGAAGAGCTTGCTGGTGAACTCAGGTGCCGAGGCCGTTGAGAATGCCGTGAAGATCGCCCGGAACTTCACCAAGCGTCCGGCAATCGTTGTCTTCGAGCATGCCTTCCACGGACGCACGAATCTGACGATGGCGCTGACCGCTAAGAACGTTCCGTACAAGGAGGGCTTTGGCCCCTTCGCCAACGAGATCTACCGGATGCCGATGCCGTACCCCTTCCGTTGGCTTGGCGATCCATCGACGATCACTACAGACGCACTTGATCTGATTACTCAGAAGATTGAGAAGGAAATCGGCGCCCAGAACGTTGCGGCCATTCTGATTGAGCCGATCCAGGGCGAAGGCGGATTCATCGTTCCGCCCAAGGGATTTCTGCCGGGACTTGCCGAGTATGCAGCGCAGAACGGCATCGTGTTCATCGCCGATGAAGTGCAATCGGGCTTTGCCCGCACGGGTGATTTCTTCGCCTGCGAAGACGAGGACGTGGTGCCAGATCTGATCGTGATGGCCAAGGGCATAGCAGGCGGTTTGCCACTGGCTGCCGTTACCGGGCGTGCCGACATCATGGATTCGGTGCATGTCAGCGGGCTTGGCGGAACTTTTGGCGGCAATCCGATTGCATGTGCTGCGGCACTTGGCACCATTGAGACGATTGAGGAAGAACATCTCGTGGCTCGGGCTATTGAGATCGGTGCGATCCTCGAAGGCTTTCTGCTCGCTCTTGCTGACCGCTACCCAATCATCGGAGAAGTTCGCGGACGCGGAGCGATGCAAGCCATCGAGCTCGTCTACGCCGGAAGCAAGCAGCCAAATGCTGATGCCGTTTCTGCCATCGTTCAGTACTGCCAAAGTCAGGGAGTGCTACTGCTCACTGCTGGCACCTTGAACAACGTCATTCGGTTCTTGCCTCCGCTGGTGATCACGGATGCGCTGCTACTGGACGCACTCAGCGTGCTTGAAGAAGCTTTCGCAAGGCTCTGAACTTCAGACCTTTGCAGTCTTGAGTGGCCACAGATAGAGCGAGGCCCAGGCCATGGCGCCTGCTACGAGCGTTGCACCCATGCGCAACAACACAGTTTCACCACTCGGCTGCCCGCTGAGGATGAGCAAGGCGACGATCAAGGCAGTGACTCCAACAACAGCGATGGCGTAGTTCGCATTCATGTAGGCAACACATAACCCTGCTGCGAACAGACAGATGAGTGAGATCCACTGTCCATGCGCGTGCACGATTTCAACGAGAAATGCGATCAGGAGCAAGCCGATGAGAGTGCCCACGATGCGTTGCAGAATGCGGGTTGTCGTTCCTTCATAGTCGGGCTTAGTCACCCAGGCAACAGTCATTGGCAGCCAGTACTGATCAGGCAGACTGCCGATGTTCGAGATCATCGTCGCAACGGTGACTGTCAATGAGAGTCGCAGCGCGTGTCTGGTGAAGCGATCGTTCCAAATGAAATGCGGCCGTATCTGCGGCCACAATGGTGGCAGTCTCTTGACTACGAGCCCCAACTCACGCGGATGGTTGGCGATCCCGACGATGATGGTGACGAGCGCCTGAATGAGTCCGCCTAGACCTACGGCCAATGCATTCTCAACAGCACCGAGCGGGGTGTCGGGAATCCCGAGAAAAACCGTGAAGACGACGAGCGCGAGCAGGCCACCGATTCCAGCACGTGGACCCGCAGTGCCGCTATAGCCCGCGATGAGTGCGACGGCTGCCGTTGCGATGATGCCGAGCCACAGAATGTCGCTCAGCAGTCCGGCGATGCCCACGCTGACCATCTGCCACAAGGTCATCCAAAGCATCGTGCGCCAACGTCGACCGAACTCCTCTCCTGCCTCAGAAAGACCAGACGCAAGAGCGCCAAATGCCAATGGCAGGGCCAGAAATGGATTGCCGATGTGGATGCTGAATGCCACGAGCGAGCCGATGACCAGACCCACACGAATCGCCGCCGGACGATTGACGAAGGCGGCGTCGGTGCCAGGCAGGTGTAACACGGAGGCATTCTTACCGATCGGACGTTCCGGAGCGGGGTCGAATCGCCACAGTAGACTTGCGATCCCATGACTGAGCAGACCACCGCGCCCAATTTCGCATCGGATCAAGTACCCGAACCGGGCGCGTATGACTTCGAATCGATTCAGGATCGATGGCTGCCGATCTGGGATGAGCTCGCGCCGTTCCGTTCCGGTCTTGTTGATGATCCACGACCCAAGAAGTACGTGCTCGACATGTTCCCGTACCCATCGGGCGACCTTCACATGGGACATGCGGAGGCGTATGCGCTCGGCGATGTCGTCGCCCGCTACTGGGTGCAAAAGGGCTTCAATGTCATGCACCCCATTGGTTGGGATGCCTTCGGTCTGCCCGCGGAGAACGCGGCGATCAAGCGCGGTTCAGATCCTGTCGACTGGACCTACGAGAACATCGAGCAACAGAAGATTTCGATGCGGCGGTACGCCTGCTCCTTCGATTGGGACCGGGTATTCAACACTTGCGATCCGGAGTACTACCACTGGAATCAATGGTTCTTCCTGCAGATGTTTGAGCGCGGGCTGGCCTACCGCAAGGACAGCGCAGTCAACTGGTGTCCCAACGACCAGACGGTGCTTGCAAATGAGCAGGTCATCGGCGGATTGTGTGAGCGATGCGATGCCGTCGTCACGAAGAAGAAGCTGACCCAGTGGTACCTGCGCATCACTGATTACGCCGATCGACTTCTCGATGACATGAGCCTGCTCGAAGAAGGTTGGCCAGAGAAGGTGCTGCTAATGCAGCGCAACTGGATCGGCAAGTCGACTGGTGCCGAGGTGGCCTTCGAGATTGAAGGCCGAGCCGAGCCAGTGACCGTCTATACGACTCGTCCTGACACCTTGTTCGGTGCCACATTCTTCGTGGTCGCTGCGGATTCAGATCTGGCAACGGAACTTGCGGCAGGAACTTCAGCGGAGAGTGCTTTTGCTGCCTACCTCGATGAGGTCAAGAAGAGCAGCGAGATGGATCGTCTTGATTCGAGTCGCGCGAAGACCGGTGTCTTCCTGGAGCGCTACGCAATAAATCCGGTCAATGGCGAACGCATTCAGATCTGGGCTTCGGATTACGTTCTGGCCGACTACGGCACTGGCGCGATCATGGCTGTGCCAGCCCACGATCAGCGAGATCTCGATTTTGCCCGCACCTTCAACTTGCCAGTACGCATGGTGGTCGATGCTGGGGAGGACCCGGCGGTCACTGGCATTGCGACCGCCGACGACGGCTTGCATGTGAATTCCGGACCACTCGATGGACTTGGAAAGCAGGAGAGCATCGAGGCAATGATTGCCATCCTTGCCGAGCGTGGAACCGGCAAGGAAGCGGTGAACTATCGCTTGCGCGATTGGCTGATTTCCCGCCAGCGTTATTGGGGAACCCCTATCCCGATCATCCATTGCCCAAACTGTGGCGAGGTTCCAGTTCCGCTTGATCAGCTGCCGGTGAAGTTGCCTTCAGCCGAGGGTCTGGATCTCAAGCCCAAGGGCACTTCGCCGCTGGGTGCAGCAACGCAGTGGTCGCATGTTCCGTGCCCGAAGTGCGGTGAGCCCGCGGTGCGCGACACCGACACGATGGATACCTTCTTCGACTCCTCTTGGTACTTCCTGCGCTTCGTGAATCCGCATAACGGCAGCGCGATGTTTGACGCCGAAGAAGTTCGCAAGTGGCTGCCAGTTGATCAATATGTTGGCGGAGTCACGCATGCGATCTTGCACCTGCTGTACAGCCGTTTCTTCACCAAGGTCTTGCACGACATGGACTTGCTCGATTTCACTGAACCGTTCACACGCTTGCTGAACCAGGGCATGGTCGTGATGGACGGCTCAGCGATGAGCAAGAGTCGCGGCAATCTTGTTCGTCTTTCGGACGAACTCAATGAGCACGGCGTCGATGCCATTCGACTCACCATGGTCTTCGCAGGTCCACCAGAGGATGACGTTGACTGGGCCGATGTATCGCCCGGTGGTTCAAAGAGATTTCTTGCGCGTGCGTGGCGGCTGTCCGGTGACGTGACAAGCGATCCTGGAGTCGACTTCACCACAGGTGATCTTGCGCTTCGCAAGGCCACGCACAAGGCCATCAACGATGCTGCTCACGCTGTTGAGAGTTTCCGTTTCAACGTTGCCATCGCTCGGGCAATGGAGTTGGTCAATGTCACGCGCAAGGCAATCGACAGCGGACCTGGACCAGCAGACCCTGCGGTTCGCGAGGCCGCAGAGGCAGTAGCGGTGATGCTTTCGCTGGTGGCGCCGTACACATCTGAAGACATGTGGATGCGCCTAGGGCATGAGCCCGCAGTCGCACTTGCCGGTTGGCCCACGGTCGATCCGGCACTGCTCGTCGAAGACTCTGTGATCTGCGTTGTGCAAATTGCGGGCAAAGTTCGCGAGCGCCTAGAGGTTTCACCAGACATCACCGAAGAGGCCCTGCGCGAACTCGCGCTCGCCTCTGTTGCCTCAGCTCTGCAGGGGCAGGAACTGCGCACGGTGATTGTCCGAGCTCCCAAGCTCGTCAACATCGTCCCTGCATAAATCGAAGAGATCATGCGAATGGATTGTCGCCCAACTCAGGGGCCAAACCTGGCGGCAGTGCAGGATGCACTCGATACCTGATTGGGTGTCCAAGCGTCAGGTAGCCGTCCGGGCCTATCGTCAAAGTGCCGCGCTCACGGAAGTGTGGATGCTCCAACATCTGCTGCCGGGTCAGCACCGGGGCAATAGGTACAGCTGCGCGGCGCAGTTGATCCAAAAGCTCCTGGCAGTTGCGGCTGGCGATCGCGTCAGCGACATTCGCAGCAAGGGACTGTGCCTGGGAGCTGCGCTCGGCCATGGTCAAGCCGAGGTGCTCGGGAAGGTCCAGGCAGCGACACAGCGCATCCCAGAAATGGTCCTCGCTGTAGACGCCAAGAACAACCCATTGGCCGTCCGCCGTGCAGAAAGTTCCCATCCCTGGGCTGCCGCCTTGGCCGTTCTCGGCTTGCAGGCCCGGGCGTCGCGCATCCACTGCCCCGAGCGGTGCGACCCAAGATGCCAGAACATCAGTCATGGAGACATCAACATGCTCCCCAATGCCCGTCCGTCGTGCGCACAAGACGGCCGCGAGGATCCCGAAGGCAGCCGTCATGCCCGAGCCTTGATCACCGACCAACAAGCCAGGGGAGACTGGCGGCTGTCCTGGGTTCACGGTCATCGCACCGGCGTAGGCCTGATAGTTGTGCTCGTGACCCGTTTCGGCGGCGAGCGGCCCGGTTTGGCCAAAGCCAGAGATCGAGCACAACACAATGGCTGGATTCACTTTCTGGAGCTGCTCGTAGCTCACTCCCAAACGCGCTGCGACTCCTGGCCGGTAGCCCTCGACCACGACGTCGGCGTCCGCAACCATCTCCATCATCCGCGCCCGATCCCGATCCTCTTTGAGATTCAGCACGACGCTGCCCTTGCGGCCGTTGAAATTGATATGCCGATCGAGCACTGCTCTTTCGCGATCACCACCTGGTGGTTCAACCTTGATGACTTCTGCACCGAGGTCGGCCAACAATTGCGTCGCATAGTGACCTGGTTGCCACAAGGACAGATCCAGAACCCGCAAGTCGTCCAGTAGTTGATCGGTCACTTAGCCTCCTTGTCATCGGCGCGGCGACAGAGTCGTCGTCACCCCGATAAGTGCCGGGGTACACAGTCCATCACTGAATGTCGACTGCTGTGCACCAACGACGCAATCGCGTGACTTCGTCCACAGTTACTCCTGTCCTTTGCAGTTGTGGAGCGATCCACTTCTAGATTGCCGATGTGTTTTCGGTTCCTCCCGCGATCCAAGCGCGACTCGAGCGTCTGGCGCAGCAGTGGCTCCCGGAACACGGCCATGAGCCACAGCTGCTTCTTCCACCTGCCCGTACTGAGAGCGCGCGAATCCCGCGTCTGGATGCGCGTTCGTGGCGGGTCTTGGTCACTCTTGGTTCAGTCGCCTTCTTGATTGTTGGCTGGATGTGGTGGCAGGGACGAGCCCAGCCGGTTGTGCCCATTGCGGATCACTTGGTCACCAGTACTGCAACTCCCCTTCCGACCGTGGGTGGGTCAGAAGTCGTGGTGCATGTGGTCGGTGCTGTGCGCAGGCCGGGGCTCGTCCATCTCGCTGTGGGAAGTCGAGTTGCCGAAGCTCTCAAGGCAGCCGGTGGAGCCACCTCAACAAAAGCTGAGGGCTCAGTCAACCTGGCACGCATTCTTGTTGATGGCGAGCAGATTCGCCTCGATGCGTCAGGCGCTGCAGCAGGCGGCGCCTCAGACGGGAAAGTCAGTCTGAATTCAGCCAGCGCTCAGCAGTTCGAAGAACTCCCCGGAGTCGGACCTGTACTCGCCCAGCGAATTCTCGACTATCGAAAAGAGCATGGATCCTTTCGCAGCATTGATGAACTCGATGAGGTGTCCGGAATCGGAACGGCTCTCATGTCGCAACTGCGCGCCCATGTGCAGATGTGAGGCTTTCGCGCATTCTGCTGCCTGCCGTGGCACTGTGGTTGGGGGCGCTTGCGCTCGAACTCCTTGCTAGTTCAGGAGAATTCAACATTCGTGAGTTTTCGCAGTTTGCTCTCGTTCTTTCCGCTGCGGTGCTGCTCCTGGCTGTCATTGTGGCTTGGCGAAGACCCACTTTGCGATCAAGTCCAGTGCTTGCAGTCTTTGCAACTGCCGCAATGGGCACTGCTGCGGCCGCGATTCACTTGCTGCCGATGGTGGCTGAACCACTGAATTCGCTCGCCAGTTCGCATAGCGAGGTCGTCTTGACCGGCATTGTTGAAAGCGAAGGACGCCTCGTTGTCTCTTCGAAAAGTCGACTCTGGCAACTCGAGCCGGAATACCAATTTCTCTTTGCGTCCTCGACCTTGAGTTCAGGGCAGCAGTCGTGGGAAATGGCGCTGCCCTTCCAGGTGGCAAGTGCGCAGACTCCGCCTGCCATCGGGACGCAGGTGCGTCTGCGCGGTCCACTCGCGCCTGGGAAACTGCCTGCAACAGCGGCATTCATCCGCGTTCGTGGTGACATCGCAGTGCTGAGCACTCCCGGATTCGTTGATCAGATTGCAAATGACTTGCGCACAGGTCTTCGTGCTGCGGTAGCTAATCGACCGCCCGATGCAGCAGCTCTTGTAGCGGGCCTGACCATCGGTGCCCAGGGTGAGCAATCGTCCGAATTGACGCAGGCCATGCGCACGGCTGGACTGTCGCATCTCACGGCGGTGTCGGGTGGCAATGTCGCAGTGATCATCGTGCTTGTCTTTGGGCTGGCACGCTGGTGCCGACTGCGTCTAGGCGGTCAAGTCATCTGTTGTCTCCTTGCCTTGGCTTGGTTCGTGGTTCTGGTGCGTCCGCAGCCAAGCGTTTTGCGGGCAGCGGTGATGGGCGCGGTCGTGCTGATCGGCCTGCTCACCGGCGGTCAACGGCGAGGAACTGGGGTGCTGGCAGTCAGCATTGCCCTGCTCATCGCCATTGCCCCGGAGCTTGCGGTCTCCTGGGGTTTCGCGCTTTCAGTAGCCGCAACAGGTGGACTCATTCTGTGGTCGCCGTTGGTATTGCTCTGGTTGCGGAGGCACTTGAGTTCGTGGCCTTTGCCGTTGCTCGAAGGTCTGGGCGTCACGCTGAGCGCGCAACTGGCGACCACCCCGATCATCATTGCGATGGGTAGCACTGTCGGACTTGCCGGAATACCAGCGAATCTGCTTGCGATGCCGGTGGTTCCGGTGATTACGGTGCTTGGTCTCATCACCGCAGCACTCGGAACTCTGCTGCCAGGGATCGCCGTGCTTACCGGCTTGATTGCCTCGTGGTTCGCATCGTGGATCGCAACAGTCGCCTTTGCGATGTCTTCCTCGCCGCTCGCAGTTGTGCCGTGGCCATCGGGAGTCAATGGCGCCTTGCTTGCGATTGCCTTGCTCGGACTGCTGCTTTGCGCTCGATCATTCCTGCTCGCACATTTTCCACATGGAACTCCACTCAAATTGCGTCTTGGGCTTGTTGCATTTGGCTTGACACTTGTTCTGTTGGTGCCTTGGTTGGCAGCGCCTCGCGGCTGGCCGATGTCGGATTGGATCTTTGTCGCATGTGATGTGGGCCAAGGCGATGCACTCGTCATTCGCAGTGGCCCAAGTTCGGCAATGCTGGTGGATGCAGGACTCGATGGAAGAGATGTGGATCAGTGCTTGAGTCGATTGCAGGTGTCGACTCTCGACGTCATTGTGTTGACGCACTTCCACGCTGACCATGTTGGCGGGCTCAGCGACGCGATGCACGGCAGAGCAGTTGGCGCTGTGTTCGCAACCTCGACGAAAGAGCCGGCAGGCGAGGCCGCGCACATTCAGCAGGAACTGGCTGCACGGGGTCTTGAGATGCACACCGTGCGCACGGGCGAGAGGCACCAACTGGCAGAGTTGTCATGGCAAGTGTTGTGGCCGAGTCGCTTCATCGACGCGGGTTCAATTCCCAACAACGCGAGTGTGGTGCTACTGATCGAAGTCGAGGGGCTTCGCATCCTGCTGCCGGGGGATATCGAGCCGGAGGCTCAGTCGGCGTTGATGTCCGAACATCCAGCGATCCAAGCTGACATTGCGAAGATTCCGCATCACGGCAGCCGATTTCAGGAGGCCGGCTTCGCTCAGTGGGCAGGTGGGCGATTGGCCGTTGTCAGCGTGGGTGTGGGAAATGACTATGGGCATCCCTCGGCCTCCACCATTCAGCAATGGCAGCAGGCCGGAGCCGAGGTCTGGCGCACCGATCTCCAAGGTTCGATTGCCGTCTCGCGGCAGTCCGATGGAAGCCTGGGTGTCGTGGCCTTCAAGGCCTAGCCCGTGGGATGCTGACCGCATCATGTCCGACAGTGCTCAAGGCGTCCCGCGGATCACGATCGCCTTCGGAAATGAGCCCCTTCTTGTTGATCGCGTGGTGCGCACCACACTTGGGCAACTGCGCGCGGCTGAAGGTGAACTCCAGACCAGCACGATTGCGGCCAACGGCGAAGATGCCGCCAGCCTGCTCCGCGAGGCCTCGTCGCCAAACTTGTTCGGCGACACGACGGCGGTTGTGGTGACCGGCATTGATCAGGCCACCGACGAGGTCGATGCAGCGCTGCGTGAGTTTGGTCGCGATGCGCCTGATCACGCCTGGCTGATCCTCACTCATCCCGGCGGGGTCAAGGGCAAGAACCTGCTTGATGAGTTGAAGAAGTCCGGTGCCGAGCAGGTCGTCTGCGCTCAACTCAAGGGTCGCGAATTGCGCGCATTTCTCGCCAAGGATGTTGCCTCCTACAAGCGAGTCATGACCGACGATGCATTGAGCGCGCTGATCGACGCTGTGGGTCAGGATCTACAACTCCTGGTCGGAGCCATTTCGCAGCTCGTCGCCGATATTGAAGCCGATCCAATCGGTCGCGATGAAGTCAGTGAATATTTTGCGGGCGTGACGGGAGTCACCGGCTTCGCAGTTGCTGACGCCGTGTGGGAGCGACGTCCAGCTGATGCTCTGCGGGCCTTGCGTTGGGCCATGCGAGATTCCGGAGATCTGTCGGTACCGATGGTGATGGCCATGGCTGCTGGCCTGCGGTCGATCGTGCGGGTGGCAGCTGCTGGTCCGGGAGCTTCTGAGGTTGAGGTTGCCCGTGAGGCAGGTGTTCCGCCATGGAAGGTCAAAGCCCTGCGTCATCAGTGGGCTGCCTGGAGCGGCGATCAACGCAGACTGGCTGCAGCAGCAGTGGCATTGAGTGATGCCGACGGCGCAGCCAAGGGCGGAGTCGGCGAAGGCACCAGTCTTGATCCAGAGCAAAAGATGCTCGCGCTCGAGCGGCTCGTGTTGCTTACTTCCTCTCGCCAACCATCCTGATCATTCCCTCCCGCTTGTGCCTTGCGCGCTCTACAGTCACGGTGCGGGCGGTCGCGACAGTAGTGACAGGAGTTCGAATGTTTGATCTGACTGGGCGCACCGCTTTCATTACAGGCGCTGGACAAGGTCTGGGTGCGGAGATCGCCCGGGTGCTCTCAAGTCAGGGCGCTGCGGTCATTCTCAATGACCTGTTCGCCGAACGCGCGGACAGCATCGCGGCGGAACTGACCTCTGCTGGGGGCAAAGCGGTAGCGGCCATCGCTGATATCTCTGACTTGGAAGCTCTGCGCGCTGCCAAGGAAGATGCTGAGTCTGCGATCGGCAGCGGCGTCGACATCCTCGTGAACAATGCAGGCATTCCTGCAAGTGGAATGGCCTTGGAGAAGTTTCTAGACACCGATCCGGCGCAATGGCACCGCCAAGTGGATCTCAACGGCTACGGCACCTTCAACACTTGCTACGTGATGCTCCCGGGCATGATCGAACGAGGCTGGGGACGCGTGGTGACCATCGTGTCCGATGCTGGCCGCATCGGCGACCCAGGCGTCGCGGTCTACGGCGCAGCGAAGGCGATGGGGATGACCTTCATGAAGTCCTTGGCAAATGAGTACAGCCGTTTTGGTGTCAACTTCAATTCGATTTCCCTGGGCACCTTCGGTGCTCCCGGCGCATTCAGTGAAGAAGCGCAGGCCAAGATGGCTCGCAATTACGCGACCAAGCGGCTGGGTACGTGGACAGACATTGCTCCAGCGGTGCTATGGCTGGCGTCCGAAGAAGCCGGCTGGGTCACTGGTCAGACCATTCCCGTCAACGGCGGCTACGCAACGAGTTAGCTCGTTGATCCATGATTCCTGACATGCGAAAGCCCCCATCCGCAGATGGGGGCTTTCGAAGTTGTGGCTAGAGCGCGGCGGCGCGAGTGGCGATGGCCGACTTGCGGTTGGCGGCCTGGTTGGCGTGGATGACGCCCTTGCTTGCTGCCTTGTCGAGCGCGCGCGATGCCTCGCGAGCGAGCTCGGCTGCCTCAGCGCTACCGGCGTCAGCGGCCTTCTGGAACTTGCGAATGGACGTCTTCAGGCCACTCTTGACGGCCTTGTTGCGCTGACGATCCAGTTCGTTGGTCCGGATACGCTTGATCTGCGACTTGATATTCGCCACTGGTCAACCTTTACTCAATCGTGATGGGGAACCCCGAGCCCGCAGGTGGCGGTCATCAGGGCATGAAGCAAACCCGTAGGCTACCGGCATGGTGGCGAAAGCGCCAAATGCCCCATTCATGGGTAGTGGGTCAGTTTGAAAGCAACGAATTTCCGTGGACGTGGGAAGATAGATCTATGCCTGACCGCTCACGCAAGCGCCCCACTGATGTCAACTCATTGGCCGCGTCCATAGTCGCTGACTCTACCGATGAGGACGAGACACCTATGCCGGATGACGGCAAGGACCCAGCAGCTGTCGCCCTCGGGCGCAAGGGCGGACTCAAAGGTGGCAAGGCTCGCGCCGCGAAGCTGACGCCAGAGCAAAGGTCTGAGATTGCAAGGAAGGCGGCGGCGGCGCGATGGGCTCTTCCCAAGTCGGGGTCGTAAACCTCTGCGAGCCGACTTGACATTTCTTACGACTTTACGGCAGACTACGAATCGCTCGTAAACTGCTGAAAGGTTCCTAATGGCTGCGCCGACATTCAAGTTCACGTCCTTTGATCTCAATCAATCTGTGGAGGTCGCCCGCATACTCGATGAGCATGGGGGCTTGGGTTCGTCACATGAACTGGCAATCTGGCTTGGGTATAGCGGTACCAACAACGGCTCATTTCTCACGCGGCTAGCGAACGCAAAGCTGTTCGGGTTCGTCGAGGGACCGTCCAGCGGCATCCAGGCGACTGAACGTGGAGTGAACGTGATCAGGCCTGAGAGCATTGCTATGGCAGATCGGGCGCGCTTGGAAGCCTTCGAGAGCGTGCCTCTCTACCGTGCATTCCTTGATCACTTCCATGGTCAGTTGCTTCCCGATGAGACCGGCATGAGAAACGCGCTAGAGAACCGATGGGAGATTCAGCGAGACAAGTCAGCAACTGTTCTCACCCGCTTACTGGACTCTGCGGAGCAGGCGGGTCTCTTCAAAGTCGCCGGCAACAGGACAAAGATGGTTCGGCCAACGTTCGGTAGAGATTCGGTCACGGTTCCTCACGCGCACGTAGTAAAGGAACCATCGTCAGCAGCAGCCGAACCCATTCAGCAGCAAGAGGTTTACAGGCGTGAGTCAGCTAGAAGCCACAAGCTTGTGGATGGCGCCCTGGACCTTCTGCCGGACATCGGGGGGACGTGGGACGAGAACCAGCTACGTCAATGGCTGTCATTCCTGGAGTCTGCCCTGAGAGTGGTCTACAAGTTGCCCGCCGACCAACACCATTCTTCTCTCAAGCAAGGCGTGGTGGCGTAATGACTGACGTCATGGGCACTCCTGGAATGGTCGCGCGACCTGAGTACCCCTCCGCGATCATGGACCCTGCGCTTGCCGAGTTCGTGGCCCTCCCTGAGGTTACCCAGCGAGGACTAGATGAAGCGCTTGGCGAACTGGAGCAACGCCCTTGGCCAGATGACGCTCGGGAGCTCGTTAAGGGGTCTGTCTTTGCGGTGCTTCGCTGCGGCGTTTGGATCATTTATGAGCGGGACGACGAAGCGCGGACCCTTGAGGTCTGGCGACTGCTGCCGTGAGTTACCGACTTAGCCTTCTTCGCGGGCCAAGAATCGGTGGAGCTGGTCCCTGCTCGTTCCAGGGCCGCTCCCTCGGGACTTTCCATCGTTGTAAGCCTCAAGCAAGCGAGCTTGGAGTTCATCGTCCCGTTGATTGCGACGCTCGACAAGGCTCACAACGCGGCTGTCCGTGGTCATTTGTCGCTCCTGCCTGATTCGGGCGGTCCCTATTCGTTACTTGACACTCTAGACGAGATAAGTCTGTATGGCATCTTTGTGAGGCATTCGACTTGACTGTGCGTAAGCGGTCAAGCATAATGGTCATTATGAACAGGTTGAGCACCGAGCAGCGGGCAAGAATCGTTGGCTGCCTTACGGAGGGCATGAGCATCCGCGCCACTTCCCGTGTAACGGGCGCAGCCAAGAACACCGTTGTGAAGTTGCTGGCCGACCTGGGAGCAGCAAGCGCGGACTACCAGAACGTGGCCCTGCGCAACCTGTCTTGCACGCGGATCGAGTGCGACGAGATCTGGTCCTACTGCTACGCGAAGGCCAAGAACGTGCCCGATGAGCACCAGGGCGAGTTCGGCTATGGCGACGTGTGGACCTGGACCGCGATATGCGCCGATACCAAGCTCGTTCCCTCGTGGCTCGTGGGTGAGCGCACCAGGGAGGACGGCACAACGTTCATGGAAGATCTCGCCTCGCGCTTGGACAATCGAATTCAACTCACCACCGATGGACTTTCGATATACCCCTTGGCCGTTGAGTCAGCATTCTTCGGGAAACTCGACTATGCCCAGCTGCACAAGATTTACAACTCACCCACTGGCACCGGTCCCGACCGCCGCTACAGCCCCGGCATTTGCACCGGCATCAGCCTGAAGGTCATGGCAGGCAACCCCGATATGGCCTTGGCTTCAACGTCCTATGTAGAGCGTCAGAACCTCACCATGCGAATGGGAATGCGCCGCTTCACGCGACTGACCAACGGATTCAGCAAGAAGGTCGAGAACCTTGCTCACGCCGTGTCACTTCACTACATGCACTACAACTTCGCTCGGCCCCACAAGACGCTGACTAAGGCCGCTGGCGGATATGCCACGACCCCGGCCATGGCTGCGGGGGTGGCTGATCACGTCTGGACGAATGCGTCAATTGCGGGACTGCTTGACTAACCGCAATTGACGCACTGTGCGAGCTTCTTGCGATTGTCAGGAGCCGAGGTGATCGGGCATTGGGACCTGACTTGGCACCACGGACATATCGAGATCGCACGCGCCCTTCAAAGCGTAGACGTCAGCCTTGAATTTAGTGTTACTGAGGGGGCCATCGGGCAGATCGCTGGGTTCCATCTGACCTGTGAACGTGTTTTTCCAAAGTGTGGTGATCTCAGCTGATGATGCGTCGCGCAGGACATCTCGAAGATCCGCGCTGTCTACGTTCGGCCATGTCTCAGCGAATCGCTGTTGCGCCTGTTTGAAGAAGACCGTCTGTTCGATGTAGCCGACATAGATGGCTTTGCGATTTCCACTACGCACGAACTCTTGGGAACGCCAGCCATCCAGGTCGGCTGAGGCTCCTGACCAGGCAGATCGGATTGCGCTGCAGTCAGCCTCCGCTCGTGATCCGGCGCACGCTGCTATGCCAGTGGATGAGACCAAGGCGACGAGGGTTAGGGCGATCACTCTCGGACTGGTCATCACTGCGCGGGTCACGGTCAAATCTTAGAAGGCCAGTTGGTAGTTCGCCTTCATCGCGATCAGCCTCGCCGCAGAGGAATTACTAATAGCTCTTGGCCCTAAACTGACCCACTACCCATTCATGAACCAGAAGGACCCACGTGCCAGGACCGCAGCCCGGATCAACTGATCCATCGGTTATCCGGAATTTCTGCATTATTGCCCACATTGACCACGGGAAATCCACCCTCGCGGATCGGATGCTCCAGGTCACTGGCGTGGTCGATGACCGCTCAATGCGCGCTCAGTACTTGGACCGCATGGATATCGAGCGTGAGCGTGGCATCACGATCAAATCCCAGGCTGTTCGGCTGCCCTACAAGGCGGACGATGGCATCGAATATGTCCTGAACATGATCGATACCCCTGGGCACGTCGACTTCACCTATGAAGTCTCGCGGTCATTAGCTGCCTGTGAGGGCGCCATCTTGCTGGTTGATGCAGCTCAGGGCATTGAGGCTCAGACCCTCGCCAATCTCTACCTGGCACTGGAGAACGATCTGGTAATCGTGCCGGTATTGAACAAGATCGACCTGCCGGCCGCGCAGCCGGAGAAGTACGCGGCTGAGCTCGCTCGCATCATCGGCTGCTCGCCTGATGAGATCTTGCTGACCTCGGCCAAATCTGGCCTCGGAGTGCGTGAGGTGCTGGAGCGAGTGGTCGAGACGATCCCTGGTCCCACGGGCGATGCTGATGCTCCAGCTCGCGCGATCATCTTTGACTCGGTCTACGACACCTATCGAGGCGTAGTCACCTATGTCCGCGTCGTCGATGGCCGCATCGGCACCCGCGACAAGGTCGCGATGATGTCGACAGGAGCAGTGCACGAGCTGCTTGAGGTCGGAGTGATCAGCCCAGAGCCAGTCGTGTCCAAGGGTCTGGGCGTCGGCGAGGTTGGCTACCTGATCACGGGCGTCAAGGATGTTCGCCAATCGCGTGTCGGTGACACCATCACCACCGCGCATAAAGGCGCAACCGAATCTCTAGGTGGTTATCGCGATCCCAAGCCAATGGTCTATTCGGGGCTGTATCCGATCGATGGCTCCGACTATCCCCTGCTGCGCGATGCCCTTGACCGTTTGAAGCTCAATGATGCTGCGCTGATCTATGAGCCGGAGACTTCGCTCGCACTTGGCTTCGGATTCCGCTGCGGCTTCCTTGGCCTGCTGCACATGGAGATCGTGCGCGAGCGTCTCGAGCGCGAGGCCAACCTTGATCTCATCTCGACTGCACCCAACGTCATCTACCGGCTCGTGCGCGATGACGGCAGCGAGTTCGTCGTGACAAATCCAAGTGAGTTCCCGGAGCAGAAGATCGCGCATATCTATGAGCCGATCGTGAAGGCCACCGTCATCTTGCCAAGTGAGTTTGTCGGAACGGTGATGGAACTGTGCCAACAGCGTCGCGGAATGATGCTCGGGATGGACTACCTCTCCGAGGATCGTGTCGAACTTCGGTACACCTTGCCAATGGCTGAGATCGTATTCGATTTCTTCGATGCATTGAAGTCCAAGACCAAGGGCTATGCATCCCTTGACTATGAGTTGAGCGGCGAGCAGGACGCTGACCTCGTCAAGGTCGACATCCTGCTGCATGGTGAGCCAGTTGATGCCTTCAGTTCGATCGTGCACCGCGACAAGGCGATGAGCTACGGCACGATGATGACCACGAAGTTGAAGGACCTCATTCCACGTCAACAGTTCGAAGTGCCGATTCAGGCAGCCATCGGCTCTCGAGTGATCACTCGCGAAACCATCCGCGCAATCCGCAAGGACGTGCTTGCCAAGTGCTACGGCGGTGACATCAGCCGTAAGCGCAAGCTCCTTGAGAAGCAGAAGGAGGGCAAGAAGCGCATGAAGATGGTCGGACGTGTCGAAGTTCCGCAAGAGGCATTCATCGCGGCGCTGTCTACTGGCGACGAGACCTCGAAGAAATAGTGTCGGCCGTCCACGAGAGCCCGCTCTCTATGTATGTACACGTTCCATTCTGCTCAAGCCGCTGCGGTTACTGCGATTTCAACACCTATACGGCCACTGAACTTGGCAACGAAGTGCGCCGCGACAGTTTCCATGAGGTGCTGGCAGCTGAGGTCCGCATTGCGGCGGAGCAACTCTCGAATTCTCAACCGATCAGCACGGTGTTCGTCGGGGGCGGTACTCCGATCTTGCTCGGCTCCGATGGCTTGAACTACGTGCTGGCGGAGATCAGGAACAGCTTTGGTCTGGTCGAGGGTGCCGAGGTCACGACCGAAGCCAATCCTGATTCAGTGGATCAGCAGATGCTTGAAGATTTGCGTGCGGGCGGATTCACTCGAATGTCCTTTGGCATGCAAAGCGCCGCACCCAAGGTGCTGCAGATACTTGAACGCACGCACACTCCTGGTGCGAGCGTGCAAGCCGCCAGGTGGGCCGTCGAAGCCGGATTCGAGCATGTCAATCTCGACCTGATCTACGGAACGCCGGGCGAGACCGACGATGACTTGAAGGCGTCAGTTGAAACGGCCCTCTCCGCTGGCATTGATCACCTGTCGGCTTATGCGCTGATCGTTGAAGAAGGCACTGCGCTGAGTCGTCGAATCCTGCGCGGTGAGCTCGCGGCTCCAGACGACGATGTCTGTGCTGATCGATACGAGTTGATTGACGAGTTCATGACTTCCGCAGGCATGCCGTGGTACGAAGTCTCGAATTGGTCAAAGCCAGGTGGCGAATGCCAGCACAACCTTGCTTATTGGCGCAGTCAGAACTGGTGGGGAGTTGGACCGGGTGCGCACAGTCATGTCGACGGTCGGCGTTGGTGGAATATCAAGCACCCGGCTCCATACGCCGATCGCATTCGACTACATGAATCGCCAAGCGCCGATTCCGAGTTGCTGACAGATGTCAACCTGCGCACAGAGCAAGTGATGCTCGGCGTGCGGCTTGCCGAAGGTATCTCAGCTGATTCCTTCGACTCGACGGTGCTTGACGGACTGGCCAGTCGTGGACTCATTGCAGAATCTGCGCGCAATGACGGCCGGGTGCAATTGACCTTGGCCGGACGCCTGCTTGCTGATGCCGTGGTGCGAGAGTTGCTTCCGAATTAGAGATTGTGCGCGAAAGCTGCTGCACTTTCACCGGCGATGCGACCAAAGACCAGGCAGGTCGCGGTTGGCGTTGCATCCATCGCACTGCCATAGCCAGCGATGCCGCTGGCACACTCGCCGCCGGCAAACAGTCCCGGGATCGGCACGTTGTTCTGATCGAGCACGGCTGCTCGCGCATTGACGCGCGGACCTGCGCCGGTGAAGCCGACGGAGGCCAAGCGCATCTCCGTCGCGTAGAACGGACCAGTTTCAATCGGCCGCATATCGGCAGGATCTTTCAACTGCACAGAGTCATATCCGGCTCGCGCATCCTCGTTGTACTGCTGCAAGGTGCCGCGAAGCGATGCCGGCTCGATGCCGATCTCTACAGCCAGTTCATCGATCGTGTCGGCCTTCACGATGCTGCCGCGCTCAACTTCGGCATCGACGACGTCCTCGACATAGTCCGGATGTAGCCGTTGCTTCTTCTCACCTGGAGCCAGGATCTCGCCACTTGGCTTGTATGCACTCTTGCCCGCGTCGTCAAAGATGAGGTGGACAGGTCCCTGCGCGTGGCGCACCGCACCCTGCATCGCTGCCACGCCTGCGCACTCGTCCACGAAGCGTCGGCCCTTGGCATCCACGAGCACCATGTGTCCTGGCAGCGAAGGAAGCGAGACCTGCACGTATCCGGGACGAAGGGTGACCTCCCAGAGATCCTTGCCCGCAATCTGCGCACCGACGGCCGAAGCCAATGGGATCGCGTCGCCCTGCGCAAATCGGGCCAGTTCCTCGCCGCCGACGGGCAGCACCCAGTCGCCTGCCAGCGCAGCAACGGATGGCAGCCACTCTGCTACAAGCTCCTTGTTACCGCCGAAGCCGCCGGTGGCAAGGATCACGGTCTTGGACAGCAGTGCTTCGTCTCCTGCTTCGACCCCGATGACGCGCCCATCGTCAGTGAGCAAGCGGTCGACCCGGGTGTTGAGGATGAACTCCACGCCCTGGTCCCGTGCCAGCCGAAGCAGTACTTCGATGATCTTCCAGCCGCCACCAGAACGATGGATGCGGCTGACTTCATTTGTCTCGCTGGGCAGGATGCCCTTGACCACCAGCCCGTTATCGGCCAGCCACTCGATCTCCTCGCCGATGCCGAAAGTCAGGGCGTGGGCATTGGCAGCGTCAATCTGATACTCATGCAGGCGCATGTACTGCTTGAACAGCGCCTCTGGCGAGTCCTCCACCCCTGCCTCCTTCTGGAAGCGTGTGCCGGCTCCCATGAGATGGGCGAAGGAGTATTGGCTGCGACCGCCGATCTCTGGCTGGGCCTCGACGACGACCACCGAAGCCCCCGCAGCGCTAGCGGCCACGGCCGCTCGAAGGCCAGTGAAACCACTGCCAAGAACAATCACATCGAAGTCAGACATCAGGTTGCTCCAAGACGCGGATGGTGTTGCGGAGAGCGGCAAGCGTATCGGCGTTGTGTACGCGAGCACCATGCCTTGGCGTTATGGTTCTGTCATGTTCTCGCGTATGAATTGGTGGTCCGCCGACTAGGCGACCATTGGGATACGCGTATCCGCATTGACCGCCCTATGGGCGGTTTTTTCGTTTCGTGGGGTGGGCACCGAACAAGGGACCACCGCATGACTTCACTCCTTGAAGGCGTCGTCGCAGGCGACTACTCGGCCTTCGCTCTGGTCAATCGGCATGACAGCTCACAAGTCGAAGTGCTGGTGGGCTCGGTCATTGACGTAAGCCTGATTTCCGAGATTCCACTGTGGAATGAGCATGGGGAGCCAAGAGAGGTCTTGGCGCTTGTGCCCTTTCAGCAGATTCGTGAACGCGGCTTTGCGGCTCGAGTCGACGGCAGCCCCTTGAGATCTCTCGTTATTGAGCAGCGCGAACAGGTGGCCATCGATAAGTTCCTCGCGCTCGCTGGTCCTTCGCCTGCGCTCGAGGGAGAGCAGGGCTTCGACGTCAGTGATGCCGACTATGCCGACACCGTTGGCCGGATCATCGCTGACGAGATTGGTCGCGGTGAGGGCTCGAATTTCGTCATTCGCCGTGACTACCGGGCGCACACATCGATGGCCGCACACTCCGCGGTCATCGCGTGGCTCGCAGCACTCCTTGCGCAAGAAGCGGGGGCCGCCTGGACTTTCGCTGTATGCACGCCTGGTCTGTCGATGGTCGGCGCGAGCCCGGAACAGCACCTAAGTGTTGCGCCCACTGGCGAACTCGGGCGATCGCTGGTGCAGATGAATCCCATCGCCGGCACCTACCGACATCCGGTAGCCGGAGCCACAGCTGAAGGCTTATTGGATTTCTTGCACAACAGGAAGGAACAGGAAGAGCTGTTCATGGTGGTCGATGAAGAACTCAAGATGATGAGTCGCATCTGTTCGTCGGAAGTACGCGTTCGCGGGCCTTTCCTGAAACAGATGGCGCATTTGACTCACTCGGAATATGTCATCGAAGGCATGTCCAATGTGCATCCCCTGGATGCCCTGCGCCAGTCGATGTTCGCTCCGACCATCACCGGCTCACCTATGCAGAATGCCTGTGCCGTGATCGCCAAATACGAACCCACTGGGCGGGGTTACTACGCGGGTGTCTTGGCCTTGTTCGAAGTTCACTCAAAGGATGGACACAGTCTCGACGCACCAATTCTCATCAGAACGGCCTATCTCGACGGCAAGGGCGACATCTGCGTACCTGTTGGCGCAACTTTGGTGCGTCATTCTGACCCGGTGTCCGAAGTTGCCGAGACACTCGCCAAGTCGCGTGGAGTGTTGCAGGCAATCGGTGCCCGAGGTGCAAGGGCAAAGAATCCGCGACTGGATCTCGCCCAGTTGCCCGCGGTCGATCACGCGCTGCAAGTGCGCAACAGTGGATTGTCGGGCTTCTGGCTGCAAAGTAAGGTCAAATTCGATAGCCGCGCGGGGCTGTCCGGAACTGCAGTGGTGGTTGATGCCGAGGATGACTTCAGCGCGATGCTTGTGCAGCAACTGCGTGCACTCGGGATGAGTGTGGCGTTGCAGGCCTGGTCAGAGCCCCAGATTGCAGACTGCGATCTGCTCGTGGCTGGCCCAGGTCCGGGTAACCCATCAGATCTGCAGAATCCGCGAATCGCCCGCATGCATGAAGTCATCCGACAGCGTCGCGCGTCAGGTCGCGGACTGCTGGCGGTATGTCTGAGTCACCAGATCCTTGCGACCCAACTGGGACTTCGTCTTGAGCGTTTGGACCAACCGCGACAGGGACTGGTGCTCACAGCAAATGTGCTCGGTCAGCGAGCGCAGCTGGGCCACTACAACAGTTTCAGCGCAGTCGTCGATCAAGCTAGTCGACCACCGGCAGATGTGTGCGTTCACACGGAGCCGGACTCCGAGGCGGTCTCATCCTTGTCTGGTGCTGGCTTCTCGTCAGTTCAAGGCCATCCCGAATCGGTGCTGTCCCGTGATGGCCTTCTTGCGCTCAAGGCATTGGCAACGCACGCATTGCTGACTCCCAACGCGGCTGGTCACCTATGAGACGCGGAAGCCTGCAGCCCGCTCTACTGACAGTTGAACGTCCTTTCCGGCCGCGCAGGACAGTACGTGTCCTCCTGCAGTCTTTTCTGCAGTGATGCCATGCAAATGCAGGCCTGGCGCCCCGATGCCGGCAAGATCCGCGCCTGTTCTGAAGCCCACCAGCACGGCCTTTCGTGAGCCAAGCTGGAAGACCGTCTGCTTGGCCACTACATCTGCGAGCGAAGGATAAGGAGTGCTCTGGGCTGGAACGCTGCGCGTGACCAAGTCTGAGAACGTGCCACGCACGCGCACCGCCACGACGCCGGTATTGGTTTGAGCGAGAGTGTTGACTGCACTCAGGAGGTTGGCGCATGTTGTGCCTGGAGCAACGGGCCCGGACCAATCAGGCGTGAATTCGATCGTCTCGAAGAATGGCGTGGTGGCCACGCTCGTGACGGGGCGCGGAGTTCCGTCGGTGCCGACTCGGTAGGCAACACCGCCGAGCATCACCAGCTCGCCATCGAGGTGGTCAAAGGTGCCGATCCCGATGTTCTGATCATTGATGAACGACTTCACCGGGACAAGCCCGGAGTAGTTCGGTGAGATGAGGGAGTCGTAGGTTCCGATCTGGTCGACCCAAGGGGCGATAGAGGCTTGTGCCGGTGCGGGCAGCAGTCCTGCCGCCAGAACTATGGCGAGCGCACCAAGGAGCAGTGCCAGAGGTCGGTGGGGTCGTCGTGCACTCATCTTTGGCTGCTCCTTTTGTTCTGCGTAGGCCTACGACTGCACCATCTTCCTCACGCTCTCAGCGCGCGTACACTTGGCACTCAAGAATTGCGAGTGCTAAGGCCTGGAGGTGAGCATGCTCGAAGACCGCCGTTTGGCTGTCTTGCGTGCCATCGTCGAGGACTACGTGTCCACTCACGAGCCTGTGGGTTCCAAAGCTCTAGTCGAGCGGCACAGTCTCGGCGTCTCTCCAGCCACGATCCGCAATGACATGGCCGCCCTTGAAGACGAGGGATACATTGCCCAGCCGCACACCAGTGCCGGCCGAATCCCAACCGATCTTGGATATCGGCTCTTTGTTGATCGGCTCTCGGCCGTCAAGCCGCTATCAGCAGGAGAGCGCAGAGCAATTGAGCAGTTCCTGTCAGGCGCGGTCGATCTTGACGACGTGATGGTCCGCACCGTGCGCCTGCTTGCTCAAGTCACCCGGCAGGTGGCTCTGGTGCAGTACCCATCACTGACGCGCAGTTCCGTTCGACATATCGAACTCATAGCCATCAGCACAACGCGATTGCTGCTGATCTTGATTGCGGACACCGGCCGTATTGAGCAACGCACGATCGAAATCAATGAGCCGATCAGTGAGCAGTTGATTGGCGAACTCCGCGCTCGTCTTCTCACTGTTGTGATGGGACAGCCTTTCTCTGCCTTGGCCACGCTGCTTGAGCAATTCACGGAGAACTGCGAACCGGCGCTGCGCCCTGCAGCAACATCGATCACGGCCACGCTCTTGGATGCTGCAATGGAGACGGTTGATGAGCGCATCGTGCTCGGCGGCACCGCCCACCTGGCCAGGTACGGCGAGGCCTTTCCGATCGACATTCAGCCAGTGCTCGAAGCCTTGGAGGAGCAAGTCGTGCTGATGCGCTTGATGGGCGAGGCCACGACTAGTGGGGTCACCGTTCGCATCGGCCAAGAAACCGATGTCGAGGGTCTCCAGTCGACCTCCCTTGTCACCACTCGCTATGGCCGACACGGACAGGGGCTTGCCTCCTTGGGTGTCGTTGGCCCAACCCATATGGACTACGCCGGGGCCATCCGCTCGGTCAATGCGGTCGCGCAATACGTAACTCGAATACTTGAGGAGCAGTGAGTCTGCAGTGAGCACCGATTTCTACGCACTGCTTGGCGTTGAACGAACTGCGAGCCCGGAGGAGATCAAGAAGTCCTACCGCAAACTTGCGCGCGAGCTTCACCCTGATGTCAATCCTGATCCACATGCGCAGGATCGTTTCAAGAACGTGACTGCTGCCTACGAGGTGCTCAGCGATCCAGAGAAGCGTCAGATGTATGACGCGGGGGGCGATCCGCGACAAGGCGGCTCCGGCGCTGGTGGATTCCAAGGTGGATTCGACTTCGGCGACATCATGGATGCCTTCTTTGGTGGTGGCGGGTCTGGGCAACGCGGGCCACGCACGCGGGCTCGTCGTGGACAAGATGCGCTCATCCGCTTGCAAATCGACTTGAACACTGCGGTCTTCGGCGACACCCGCGACATCACCGTCGACACCGCCAGTCGCTGTGGATCGTGCAACAGCACCGGTCTCGATGGCGACAGCCAGCCAGTGGTGTGTGTGATGTGCAAGGGTCGTGGCGAGTTGCAGCAGATGCAACGCTCGTTCCTTGGGCAAGTGATGACTTCACGTCCTTGCCCGCAGTGCCAAGGTTTTGGTACGACCATTCCGCATCCTTGCCACGAGTGCTCCGGTGATGGTCGAGTGCGGACCCGTCGCACGATGACGATCCAGATTCCGCCAGGTGTCGACACTGGCACTCGCATTCAACTCACGGGCGAGGGGGAGGTTGGACCCAATGGCGGGCCTGCCGGTGATCTCTATGTCGAGATCGTTCAAGCTGCGCACCCTGTCTTTGAACGTCACGGTGACGAACTGCATTGCCGGGTCGCGGTGCCAATGACATCGGCTGCGCTGGGAACAAGCATCAGCCTGGAAACCCTTGATGGCGATGAACTCCTTGATGTCCGTGCCGGGACCCAATCCGGTGAGGAACTCATTCTTCGTGGCAAGGGGGCGGCCCGACTCCGTGGTGGCCAGCGTGGCGATCTGCATGTGCATCTCGATGTGCGTGTGCCCACGGATCTTGATGAAGAGCAACGCATCCTTCTTCAGCAACTCGCGCAATTGCGCGAAGAAGAAGCCGTGCGTGTATCGCACCCATCAGCGGAGGCCAACTCCGGATTGTTCACTCGACTCAAGGATGCGTTCACTCAGAAGTGACGATGCAGTTATTGCTGTGCGAGGCCGTGAGTGCGGCCGAGATTGGCGCGGTCGTTCAATTGTCGCCCCAAGAGGCGCGCCATGCGATCGCCGCTTTGCGCATGACTTCGGGCGAACATGTGTTGCTCGCCGATGGACTCGGACGCAAAGCCATAGGCAGGCTGGAAGTACAGAACAGTGCTGCGTCCGTTGTCATCGAGAGCATCAGCGACGAACCGGCGCTGGATCCGTCCATAACTGTTGTTCAGGCATTGGCCAAAGGTGAGCACGGTGAACTGGCGATCGATTTGATGACTCAAGTGGGAGTTGATCGCATCATTCCCTGGGCCGCTCAGCGCTCGATCGTTCAACTCAAAGGGGATCGCGCTGACAAAGCCCTGATCAAATGGCAACAAGCAGCGCGTGCTGCCGCAAAGCAGTCGCGTCGTTCGCGCCTTCCGGTTATCAGTGCAGCGCTTTCCACCCAAGAAGTCGTGGCGCTGCTCGCTGACTTTGATGCTGTCTTTCTCCTGCACGAGGCAGCAACGATCCCGCTCGCCTCAGCAGACTTGCCGACTTCTGGCCACATCTGCCTGATTGTGGGGGCGGAAGGCGGGATCTCGCCCGAGGAGTTGACGTTGTTCTCTGCGCAGGGCGCTATTCCCGTCTTGCTAGGCCCCGATGTGCTGCGTACCTCGCTGGCTGGGACGGTGGCGATCAGCGTCCTGGCAGCCCGGCTTCGCTGGGCAGCGCCACCCGCGCCTGGCGTGGGAGGATGAACTATGTCTGATTGCCTGTTTTGCAGCATCGTCGCTGGGGAGATCCCTGCTGATGTTGTGCTGCGCACGGAGGATGTTGTCGCCTTTCGCGATATCAGCCCGCAGGCGCCTGTGCACTTGCTCGTGGTGCCGATTGCTCACTACGCCAATGTTCAAGAGCTCTCCGCTGCGGCACCAGAGCTCACCGCGAGCCTCATTGGTGCTGCGGCGACCGTTGCGGCTAACGCAGGGGTGGGGGAGGCCTATCGCTTGGTGTTCAACACAGGCGCGGCTGTTGGCCAGTCGGTATTGCATGTGCACGGACACGTTTTGGGCGGAAGGGAATTCACATGGCCACCGGGATAACTGCATGAGCATCCTGCCTTCTGAGTCGCGCGCAGAGGCGCGCATCACTGTTCCTGCTTCACAGCCGATGGTTGCGCTCCTGGGCGTCAGCGATGCGCACATTCGATTGATAGAGGCGGCCTTTCCAGCCGTGGTGATACTTGTGCGCGGCAATGAAATTCAGTTGACCGGTGCACCTGAAGAGGTTGGAATCGCAGAGACACTCATCGGCGAGATGCTCGCTGTGCTGCGCACGGGGCAGTTGCTGACCCAAGAGTCAGTGGATCGCAGCATCACTCTTCTTCGCAGTGGCACTCGCCCCACTGAGGTGCTGACGGCAAATATCCTGAGCAATCGCGGGCGCACGATTCGGGCCAAGACTCTCAATCAGAAGCGCTATGTGGACGCCATCGACAACAACACCGTCGTGTTCGGCATCGGCCCGGCAGGTACCGGCAAGACGTACCTCGCTGTGGCAAAAGGCGTGCAGGCCCTCCAGGCAAAGAGGGTGTCACGCATCATCCTGACTCGCCCTGCCGTTGAAGCTGGTGAGCGCCTTGGTTTCCTGCCCGGAACCCTGTCGGAGAAGATCGACCCATATTTGCGTCCGCTCTACGACGCGCTGCACGACATGATCGATCCCGAGTCGATCCCGCGACTGATGACCAGCGGCACAATCGAAGTCGCACCGCTTGCGTACATGCGTGGCCGCACCCTGAACGACGCATTCATCATTCTTGATGAGGCGCAGAACACCTCGGCCGAACAGATGAAGATGTTCCTCACCCGTCTTGGCTTTGGCTCGACGATGGTGATCACCGGTGACGTGACCCAGGTTGATCTGCCCGGCGGCACTACGAGCGGCCTGCGCGTCGTCGGCGACATCCTCGACGAGATCGATGACGTGGCTTTTTGTCAGTTGACTTCCGGCGATGTGGTGCGTCACAAACTCGTTGGACGCATTGTTGAGGCCTATGCGCGTTATGAGGCGCAGCGCGAAGTATGACGCTGACTTGCGAGAACGAGACGAATTACCAAGTTGATCTGGAAGGACTGAAGGCTGAGGCTGAGTTCCTTTTCGGCGCCTTGCAATTGCACCCGGAAACTGAGTTGGCGATCACTCTGATCAGTACGGCCGATATGGAGGAACTGCATCTTGAATGGATGCAGGAGCCGGGTGCTACCGACATCCTGTCCTTCCCGATGGATGAGCTGCGGCCATCAATGGATCCCCAACCCGGGATGCTCGGCGACATCGTGATCTGTCCGGAGTTTGTTGAATATGACACCCAGCGCCCGGGGATGTCCCTGTCGCAGCGGCTGGAGTTCCTTCTGGTTCATGGGATGCTGCATCTCATCGGCTACGACCATGCAACAGAGGATGAGTACGACGTGATGTTCGCATTTCAGGATGAACTGCTGGTGCAGTGGCAGGGCGCACGCGGCGTAGTAGGGGGAGAACGTGGCTAGCGCCTGGCTGCTCGCCATCGCAGTGGTTCTTGTGGTGCTCGCAGGTCTGCTCGTCAGTGCCGAAACGGCCATTGGTCGGGTCTCGCGATCTCGGATCGAGGAACTCCGACGAGAAAAGCAGAAGTCAGCCGACCGACTGTTGATCCTGCTCGAGGATCGTGCTCGCTACGTGAACGTCCTGCTCTTCTTGTCTACCGTTGCCACCGTTGGCGCGACAGTCATCGTTGGGTATGTCTGCGTTGACACCCTTGCCATTGGGCACGACTGGTCATACGGCGGCGCCTTATTGCTCGCAGTCGGGGTCATGGTCGTCGTCTCATACGTTGCTCTCGGCGTTGCGCCGCGTACCCTTGGGCGCCAGCACGCTGATCGCATTGCGATGTCGAGCGCAGGGTTGGTGCGCACAATGGCCACGATCCTTGGGCCGATCACCTCATTGTTGATTGTGATCGGCAATGCGTTGACTCCCGGCAAGGGCTATCGCGAAGGTCCGTTTGCGTCACAAGCTGAATTGCGCGAGTTGGTTGACCTCGCTGAAGCCGACAGCCTCATCGAGGACGACGAGCGTCAGATGATTCACTCGGTCTTTGAACTTGGCGATACGCGCGCGCGAGAGGTCATGGTTCCGCGCACCGAGATGGTCGTTGTCGAGCGCCAGAAATCCTTGCGGCAGGCACTGTCTCTTGGCCTGCGATCCGGATTCAGTCGGATCCCGGTCATCGGTGAAGGCGCTGATGACATTGTCGGCGTGGTGTATCTGAAGGACCTCGTGCGACGAGTCTTCGATGATCGTCAGGCCGAGGAGGATGAACTCGTTGAGTCGCTGATGCGCAAGACCTTCTTCGTGCCCGACAGCAAGCCGGTCGATGAGCTTCTGCGCGATATGCAGGCCGCGCGCGTTCACCTGGCCATCGTGGTTGATGAATACGGCGGTACGGCCGGCTTGGTCACTATCGAAGATGTGCTCGAGGAGATCGTCGGTGAGATCGCTGATGAATATGACACTGAGATGCCTGAGGTGACCGAGCTGGGCGATGGTGGCTATCGCGTGAGTTCGCGCATGCACGTTGAGGATGTGGCTGAGCTTCTCGGCATCAAGATCGACGCTGAAGAAGAAGGCGTGGACACAGTGCTCGGGCTTCTGGCCAAGCGACTGGGTCGCGTGCCGATTCCTGGAGCGGCAATCATTGAAGATGGCTATGTGTTGACTGCCGAGAGCAGCGGTGGGCGCCGCAACCGAATCAACGCTATTCGCGTGGAGCGCATATTCGCAGAGGATCAAGTGAAGGCTCAGACCGATGGATGAACTGAACCCTGAAGACGCCAAGCTCGTCACTTTGGCGCGCGGGGCACGTGCTCGCATCGGTGCTAGTCAGGGGGCTGCTGTGCGCGATGAACTCGGCAGAACCTATGCAGGGGCAACAGTCGAATTGCCGAGTTTGCATCTGAGCAGTTTGGAGCTCGCCGTTGCGCAGGCAGTGGCCGCCGGTGCGACGGGTCTTGAGTGTGCAGTTGTGGTCGGCGGCTCTGAGATTGAACACACAAGTGTGCGCGATCTTGGTGGGTCGGGTGTCACAATCCTGATCTGTGCTGCGAACGGCTCCGTGCAGTCGCGGATAGCGTCCTGATGGCCTTTCGCAGTGGTTTCGTCTCCATCGTCGGACGCCCCAATGCTGGGAAGTCAACGCTGACGAACCGCTTGGTTGGGCAGAAGATCGCCATCACCTCATCGAAGCCGCAGACCACCCGGCGACTCATTCGAGGAATCCTTACAAGCGAAGAATCCCAACTCATCCTCGTCGACACCCCGGGCTTGCACCGTCCACGCACTCTCCTTGGAGAACGCCTCAACGATCAGGTCCGCGAAACCTGGACCACAGTCGACGCAATCGGCCTTTGTCTTCCGGCCGATCAATTGATCGGGCCAGGCGACCGCTACATCGCCAAGCAGATCGTCGAGCTCGGCCGAATTCCCATCATTGCCATCATCACCAAGTCCGACAAAGTCTCGCGTGAGGCGCTTGCTGAGCGTTTGCTCGATGCTCAATTGCTGGCTGAGCAACTTGGCACTCAATGGGCAGCGATCGTGCCGGTCTCGGCCAACAACGGCGAGAACATCGATGCTCTTGTGGCGGAATTCATCGACCTGATGCCTGAAGGTCCACTGCTCTATGTCGATGGAGAGGTCACTGATGAGCCTTTGGAGATCGCAGTCGCCGAGCTCATCCGCGAAGCCGCACTGGAAGGCGTGAGCGACGAACTCCCACATTCGATCGCTGTGACCATCGAAGAGATGGGCCTGCGAGCGGGACGATCTGCAGATCGTCCGTTGACCGACATCCACGCGAACCTCTTCGTTGAACGTGACAGCCAGAAGTCGATCATCATCGGCAAGGGCGGCTCGCGCTTGAAAGCGGTGGGCACCAAGGCTCGCCAGAACATCGAGCATTTGGTTGGCACGCCGGTCTATTTGGATATTCGAGTGAAGATCGCCAAGGATTGGCAGCGCGATCCCAAGCAGCTGCGCCGCCTTGGTTTCTAGCCCTTTCACGCCTCTGACAGGCGTGGCAGTTGGCCGGAACCCCGAGTGAAGATGACAATGTCCTGTGCCGCTTTATCGTGACGAAGCCATCGTGCTGCGGACCCACAAATTGGGCGAGGCCGATCGCATCGTGACTCTCTTGACTCGCAGGCATGGTCGAGTCCGAGCAGTGGCTCGCGGGGTTCGCAAGACATCCAGTCGCATTGGGGCTCGCCTTGAGCCGTTCAGTCATGTCGATGTGCAGCTCTACGAGGGAAAGAACCTGGACAACGTCACGCAGGTTGAGACCATCGACTCGCACGGAGCGCAACTCTCAGGTGACTACGGACGTTGGACTACAGCAATGGCGATGGTCGAGACAGCCGAGCGTCTGACTCCAGTTGAGCGCGAGCCCGCCGTGCAGCAGTACGTCCTGCTCTTGAGTGGATTGCGATCACTGGTCGGCGGCGGTCACGATTCACCGCTCATCTTGGATTCCTATCTCTTGAGGTCCTTATCCATCGCTGGTTGGTCGCCTTCTTTCGATGAGTGCGCGCGCTGTGGTACAGCCGGCCCGCATCGGGCCTTCTCAGTCCAAGGTGGCGGCATGGTGTGTGGCGATTGCCGCCCACCAGGTTCGGCAACTCCATCGATCGCCGCCATCGCCTTGCTCGCTGCCCTGCTCAGTGGCGACTGGGAGCTTGCCGATGCCAGTGAGGTGCGCGAGCGTAGGGAAGCCAGCGGGCTGGTGGCAGCCTTTTTGCAATGGCACTTGGAGCGGGGATTGCGTTCGCTGCCTTTTGTCGACCGTGACGATCGAAAGCTTGGTTCATGAAGAAGCAGGTGCGCCTTCCAACGCCGCATAGCGCCGGCGTCAAGCCGCCGAAGTTGCCATCTGATCTCGTGCCCCGTCATGTTGCTGTCGTGATGGACGGCAATGGGCGCTGGGCAAAGGAGCGCGGGCTGCCCCGAACTGCGGGACATGAACAAGGCGAGGCCAGCCTGCTCGATTGCGTGCATGGCGCACTCGAGCTCGGCATCGGCTGGATCTCTGCCTACGCCTTCTCAACTGAGAACTGGAAACGCTCACCTGAAGAGGTGCGATTCCTGATGGGATTCAATCGCGATGTCATTCGTCGTCGCCGTGATGAGATGAATGAGATGGGCGTTCGTATCCGATGGGCCGGACGGCGACCAAAGTTGTGGCGCAGTGTGATCAATGAGTTGGAAGAAGCCGAGCGGCTGACGGCCAAGAACACAACGCTGACGCTGACGATGTGTGTGAACTACGGGGGCCGAGCGGAAATTGCTGATGCAGCTGCAGCGATGGCTCGCGATGTTCAAGCTGGTCGATTGAATGCCGAGCGCATCGACGAGCGAATGTTCCACCGCTATCTCGACGAGCCCGATATGCCTGATGTCGATCTGTTCATTCGATCGTCGGGGGAGCAGCGCACGAGCAACTTCTTGCTCTGGCAGTCGGCATATGCCGAACTGGTGTTCATGGACACCTTGTGGCCCGATTTCGATCGCCGACATCTGTGGCATGCCTGCGAGATCTATGCCGCACGAGATCGTCGCTACGGCGGAGCACTTCCGAATCAAGCGCCGCAATGAGCGCATAAGCCGAAGAGCTCCAAGGTATGGCTGACTTCGGTGAATCTGTGTTGCGCAGCTACCGCATCAGCCCAGCGCTCAACCGCCGGTCCTTCGATCTCAACTGCCGAGCCACATTTGCGGCAGACCAAGTGATGATGGTGTGAGCCGCTGCACTGGCGATAGACAGACTCCCCGTCTTCGCGGACGATGACATCGACTTCGCCAGCATCAGCCATTGCTCGCAGAGTCCGGTAGACCGTGGTGAGCCCCACGCTTTCGCCCCGAGTGCGGAGGTATTCATGTAATTCCTGGCTTGAGCGAAAGTCATCTAAGCCATCGAGCGCTGACGCAACTGCGGCGCGTTGGCGGGTAGAACGTGGTCCGCTTGTCATCTCAATGCCCGTGGTTGTGGTCGTGATCGTTGTGACCGTCTTCGTGATGATGATGATCGGTGGAGGGCTCGGCATCTTCGCTTCGATGCAATCCGCCAAGCCCGTAGGCAGTCAGCAGATTGTCATTGGTGAGCACGGCTGCCGGTGGGCCTGCAGCTATCACGCGCCCGGCCAACAGCACAACGAAATCTGAAGCCCGAGCCTCATCCAGGTCGTGGGTGGTGAGGATGACCGTGCACCCGCCCTCGGGCTCTTGATGGATGATTTCGTCAATCGTCTGAGCAGAGCCGATGTCCAAACCAGTCAAAGGCTCGTCGAGCAGCAGCAGATCGTGATCCTGCGCAATGCCTTGAGCCACGTAGACCCGCTGCCGTTGGCCACCTGACAACTCACTCAAATGGCGCTTGGCAAGATCGGTGATGCGCAGCTTCTCCATCGCCTCACCTACCCGAGCTTTGTCGAGCTTGCTTGGGCGGCGCATCAACCCAAGCCCGGGGTAGCGACCCATCATTACGGACTCGGCAACGGTGATCGGTGTGCCGACGGGCACGGTCGTGTTCTGCAGGACGTAGCTGATGTGCTCCCGACGTGACTGTGGTTGCGAATCGAGTACGCGAAGGCTGCCGGCGAGTGGACTGATCAGCCCCGCGATGGCGTGCAGCAAGGTTGATTTGCCGCTGCCGTTTGGTCCGATGACGGTTGTCACTTTGCCAGCGGGGATGAAGAACGACGAGGCATGCACTGCGATATGCGAGTTATGCCCGAGCACGACATCGTCGGCAACCACAGCGTCAACTGCGGCGCTGTGGTTGTGATGGCTATGCACGTCAGGCATATTCGGCCTTCTCCACTGCAGTTCTCTTGGCAAAGATCATGCGAAGTCGAGTGACGGTGAGCACGATGAAGAAGATAAGAATCGGCATCAGCGCCATGGTTGCCGAACCCGCTGTGCCGAGGTGGTAGCTGAAGGTGAGGCCAAGCCACACAGAGACCAGAGCTATTCCCGCCGAGATCAGCATCATGCGCGGCACGGTCCGCGCCAGAAGTGCCGCTGTAGCCGGCGGTCCGACCAGCAGTCCGAAGACCAGCAGCGTTCCCACCGATTGGAAACTTCCGATCACTGCCGCGGCAATCAGGATCAGCAGAGCCGCGTGGGTGGCTTTGGGTCGCATCCCGAGAAGCTCGGCCTTGTCGCGATTGAACGAAAGCGCCAGCAGTGGTCGATAGAGAGCCGTTGTCACGATGACAATTGCCAGAGCAAGTATTCCTTGAGCCCATAGATCGCTGGTCGTCACGCCCAGTGCATCACCAAACAAGATGGTGGTCAGACTGCCCGAGAAAGAGCTCAGCCTGGAGATGATCACGACGCCAAGTGCCAGCATGCCTACGAACAGCAGACCGATGCCAGTGTCTTCAGTAAGCGCGGTTTGACGATTCACCAGCTCGATCAGCAGCACCATCACAAGGGCCGCGACTGCTGCCCCAATGACGGGATTGATACCCAGGACGACTGCCGCAGCAATGCCGGGAACAACTCCATGCACGAATGCATCGCCGAAGAAGCTCATCCCGCGAAGGACCAACCACGTTCCGACGATGGAAGACATCAAACCGGCAAGCGCGCCTCCGATGAGTGCGCGCTGCTCAAAGCCCAGCGAGAAGGGCTCGATCCACCAGTCCATGTCAGCTCTTCAAGGCCTCTGCGATGCGCTGAGCATCGGTGTGCATGTATCCGATGTAGGTGCCGGCACTGCTGCCCGCGGGTCCCAGGCTGTCGACGTACAGATCAACGACGGAAACCGGGTATCCCACTTCCCCTGCAACGGCTGTAGCCAAAGCCTTCGGGGTATTGGTGTTCGCGAAGATCGCCGTGACTCCCTTGTCCGTGATCGTCTTGGCGAGCGCTGCAAGGTCGACCGTGCTTGGCTCAGCCAAGGTGGTGCCAGAGGGAATGACGGCGCCAACAATTGAGTAGCCGTATGCATTCGCAAAGTAGCCAAATGCGTCGTGATCAGTGACCAGCACACGCCTCTTCGCTGGCACTGACGCCAAAATCGCCTTCACCTCTTGCTCTGCTGAGCGGATCTTTTCTGCTTCTGCAGTGGCACAGCTCTTGTATTTTGCGCCACCCTTCACGGCGAGCTGATCGCCAATCAGCTCGACCGCATGCGCCATGCGCGTCATGTCGAACCAGAAGTGAGGGTCCGGGGTCGTTGTCCCAGCGAACTTGCGAGGGGAAATGTCAGGCGCGACTTCATACACCGTTGCACCGTCGCTTTTCGCTGACTCCAAAGCGTCAACGAGCCCACCTTCGAGGCCGAGCCCATTTGCGATCACGATGTCGGCGTGAACGAGCGATGCCACTTGCTGGGAGGACGGAGCAAAGTCATGCGGATCGGCTCCATTGGGGAGCAAGGTGGTGACCTCACCCCCAGCACAGGCCGCCAAGTCACCCACGACGCTGCCGAGCATCGTGGTAGTGGCCACGATTGACAGTCCATCGGAGGAAGTCGAACTCGAGGGCTCAGCGCTGCTGCAAGCGCTCAGGCCTACCGCTGTGAGCAGGATCAGCGCAGAGGTGCGCCCTGCGATGAAGGCCATGGCGAAAACCTAGGCTTATTGAAAATGATTGTCAATTTCAAACTAGAAGCGACCGAGGAACTTCAAGATCGCAATGCCGAAGGCGCCACCGACCACGATCAAGCGGATGAGACGGGCCTGGGTAGGCAGCACGGGCCAAGCCAGAACAAGCAGCCAGAACAAGAAGGCGGTAACGATCAGCAGCAGGACTCCACCAAGCCAGGCCAGCGGGCCGGTCTGAATGAGTCCGAGGAACAGCAATGCGCCCATGACTACTACTACGAGCCATCGAGGCAAGCGATTGAGGATGAGTAGGAACCGCATGCTTCGGCGCTCAACTGCCTCGCGTCCCGGACCGCTGGGTCCGCGCACACCTGGCGGCAGTTGGCGTGGGGGCTTGGCCATGAATCCTCCGATACCCGCTACCGTCGAGCGGTGAGTGAACTGCAGGGTGACTCTAGTGCGCCCATCTTGCTTGTGATCAACCGCTTTCGGGTCGCTTCGGATCAGAGTGCGAGCTTTGCCGAGGATGCCCGTCTCGCTTTGGCGACCCTGGCTGGGAGTGTCGGATTCATTGATGGCGCAATCGCTCAGGCCACTGATGAGACTGATTTGCGCCTGGTCACCACCCGATGGAAAGACGTTGGTTCCTACCGTCGGGCTCTTTCAAGATTTGAGGTCAAGGTTTCTGCGGTTCCGCTGTTGTCGCAGGCCATCGACGAATCCTCCGCCTTTGAAGCTGTGCACATGATCAGTGATGGAGAAACGATCACCGTTGCCTCTGGGCGTGCGGCAGACGCCGACGTCATTGGGCTGGGCCGCGCCTCGGCCGCGAGAGTTCCGCCGGTTCAACTGTGACCGCCTATTCAAGTTTCGCGGAAGCAGGGCGCCTTCTGGCCGTTGAAGTGCTCGCTTCTGGACGATTCTTTGACCCATGTGTCATCGGGATGAATGCTCGAGGGCAGTTGGTGGCAAGTCCGGTGGCAAGGGCACTCGGCGTCCCGTGCGAACCGGTGGCAGTTCTGAAGACGGGCGATTCGGTAACCACCACTGAATTGCCCGAGACTCTCGGGCGAACCGTGATCGTGGTTGATGACGGAGTTGAATCGGGAACAGCGGCGCGCGTTGTCGGCGTGGCCATCCGAGCGACGGGCGCCTTGCGGATTGTTCTCGCGGTGCCGGTGTGTCCCCAAGAGCGCATTGCAGAACTCGGCGCTATCTACGACGAACTTGCTGTCCTGCACGTGTGCGCGGACGGCTTGCCCTTGGAAGGTCACTACCTGGATTTCGACCTTCTCTCGTAGACTCCCTCCACCCGCCGACACCCAGCCGGATTGGAGCGCCGCAAGCGCTTCGGAAATGGAGCGCTCAATGGCCGCCGATCGTGTTGATGCAGTAGTCAATCTCTGCAAGCGTCGAGGATTTGTCTTCCCATCTTCAGAAATCTATGGCGGTACCCGTTCAGCTTGGGACTATGGCCCCAACGGTGTTGAGCTCAAAGACAATGTGCGCCGCCAGTGGTGGCAGTACATGGTTCGGGGTCGCGAGGACGTTGTTGGCCTTGATTCGTCAATCATTCTTGCGCCGCAGGTGTGGGAAGCATCGGGCCATGTCAACGCGTTTGTTGATCCGCTGACCGAATGCAAGAAGTGCAATCGTCGTTGGCGCGCAGATCAACTCATCGAGCAGTACGAAGAGAAGCATGGCCGCGCGCCAGCCAATGGGCTCGCTGACATCACCTGCTCCAACTGTGGAAACAAAGGCGAATTCACCGAGCCCCGCGATTTCAACGGCATGCTGCGCACCACGGTCGGTCCTGTTGAAGACGCGGGAGCCATTCACTACCTCCGCCCGGAAACAGCGCAGGGAATCTTCGTCAACTACCTCAATGTGATGAACGCGGCTCGCAAGAAGCCTCCTTTTGGCATCGGCCAGACGGGCAAGAGTTTCCGCAACGAGATCACTCCTGGCAACTTCATCTTCCGCACGCGTGAGTTTGAGCAGATGGAAATGGAATTCTTCGTCAAGCCCGGCACTGATGAGGAATGGCATGAGTACTGGCTGAAGCAGCGCTGGGATTGGTATGTCGACCTAGGCCTTGATTCTGAGAACATGCGTTTCCTTGAGCACCCCAAGGAGAAGCTCTCGCACTATTCCAAGCGCACTGTCGACATCGAATATCGATTCCGATTCGCCGGCTCCGAGTGGGCAGAGCTTGAAGGCATCGCCAACCGCACCGATTTTGATTTGACCACGCACGGTCAGCACTCCGGTACTGATCTTTCCTACTTTGACCAGGACTCAGAAGAGCGCTGGGTGCCCTACGTCATTGAGCCTGCTGCCGGATTGACCCGCGCAGTTTTGGCCTTCCTGCTGGATTCGTACGACGAAGACCAAGCACCCAACTCCAAGGGTGGGGTCGATACCCGCACAGTGCTTCGACTTGATCCCCGTCTCGCACCGGTCAAGGTCGCAGTCTTGCCGCTCTCGCGCAATGCAGATCTCTCGCCCAAGGCCAAAGATCTCGCCACTGAATTGCGTAAGCGGTGGAATGTTGAGTTCGACGATGCCGGTGCTATTGGCCGCCGCTATCGCCGTCAGGACGAGATCGGTACTCCTTTCTGCGTCACGGTTGATTTCGACACCCTTGAGGATCAGGCCGTAACAGTTCGTGAGCGCGACACCATGCAGCAGGAGCGCATCGGCCTTGATGCGCTGCCGGCATGGCTCGCCATTCGTCTGCCTTCGTACTGAGCCACATCTAGGCTGCGCGCATGGGCAAAATTGTCGTCACCACGTTCATGTCCCTCGACGGAGTTGTTGAAGCTCCGGGCGGCGAAGAGGGATTCGAGCACTCAGGATGGGTGCACAGTTATGCCAACGACGACTGGCTTGAGTACAAATTGCAGGAAGTGCTGGATTCGGAAGCCTTGCTTATTGGGCGCACTACCTACGAGAGTTTCGCGGGAGCCTGGCCAGAACGCGACGGAGAGTTCGCAGACAAGATAAACGCGATGCCAAAGTATGTGGTAAGCACCACCATGACTTTGGCCGACTGGAACAACACCTCGGTCCTTTCGGGTCATTTTCGCACCGAAGTCGACAAGGTAAAAGCTGCGCATCGCGGTGAGATCCAGGTGGCTGGCAGTCGCACGGTCGTCAATGCGCTCAAAGAACTTGATCTGGTTGATGAGTATCACTTCATGATCTTTCCGATCATTCTTGGAAGTGGCTTTGGCCTCTTCGATGAGGTCGAGGACACCTACGCACTCAGTTATCGCACAACGCAGAACTTCGACAACGGCGTGGTTGTTCACACCTATGCGCGCCAGCGCTAACGAGTCGAGGGTGCGGGTGTCGCCGGAAGCAGCGGGAGGGCTTTGTCTCGATTGATTCAGTACGCGACCCTGTCACCCGTCAGGGAATCACCGTTTCGTATTGGCGCGACGAAGCTTCTGCCAGGAGTTGGAAACAGGTGGGGGAACACCTGGCAGCGCAGGAGCAGGGCAAGACGACGTGGTACTCGTCTTATGAAGTCGTCATCGCGACTATTTCGAGACGATACGGCTCACCCTCCGCGTGAGCGGAGTTGCGTTGAATTCTGTTCGTACTCGTCGCACTGGCAGAATCATCCGGTGATCTCGATGGGCAACCTCAGTGTGCCGGTTGTTCTCGCGCCAATGGCGGGCATCACCAATCGCGCTTTCCGTCGTCTTTGTCGTGAAGCCGGCGCTGGGCTGTACGTCTCTGAAATGGTGACTTCGCGGGCATTGGTCGAGCGCAATGCGGAGACGATTGACATGGTCACTTTCGATGTTGATGAGGTCCCGCGTTCAGTGCAGCTCTATGGCGTTGATCCAAAGGTGATGGCTGCGGCGGTGCGCATCATCATTGATGAGGATCGCGCCGATCACATCGACATGAACTTCGGCTGCCCGGTTCCCAAGGTCACGCGCAAGGGTGGCGGCAGTGCACTGCCGTGGAAGCGCGATCTCTTCCGAGCGATCGTCCGCGCTGCTGTCACTGCGGCGGACGGCCGCGTTCCGGTGACGGTGAAGATGCGCAAGGGCATCGATGAGGATCACCTGACCTATCTCGAGGCCGGTCGTGCGGCCGCCGAGGAAGGCGCCACGTGGGTTGCACTTCATGCGCGCACTGCTGAGCAGATGTATTCGGGTGTCGCCGATTGGGATGCGATTGCACGATTGAAAGATCATCTGGCGCCAATTGGCACGCCCGTCTTGGGCAATGGAGACATCTGGACCGCGCAGGATGCCCTCGACATGGTCGCTCGCACAGGTGCTGACGGAGTCGTCGTGGGCCGCGGATGTCTTGGCAGACCTTGGCTGTTTGGCCAGTTAGCAGCAGCATTCACGGGCGCGGCTGTTCCGGCCGATCCTGATCTGACTCATGTGCTGCTCACCTTGCGCCGACATGCGCAATTGCTGTGTCAGGACTATGGCGAATACAAAGGCATCCGTGATATCCGCAAGCACATGGCCTGGTACCTCAAGGGCTTCAGCGTCAGGCAGCAAGTCCGACAAGGCCTGGGCACAGTCGCGAGCATCGGCGAACTCGATGCCTTGCTCGCGCAGATCAATCCCGATCAACCGTTCAATAGTGAGGTCGGTGCCGGACCGCGCGGTCGCACCTCCGGCGGTCGTCGGCCCACGCTGCCCGATGGCTGGCTTGATTCGCCTGAGCTGGATGCTCCGGCGCGACTCATGCTTCAAGATGCCGAGTTGTCGGTGAGTGGCGGTTGAAGGAACTGGTTCAATATCGCGCGGGATGACCAACGTGACTTTCCAATGCGACTCATCAGTGCTCAACTTGGTGCATGAACACACTGGGTGATGCCGGCGGCATTCCGCACTATGTCTTCTCGTTCGCGCAGGGTGACCGATCGCAAGCTGATCTCCTGGGTGGCAAGGGTGCGAATCTGGCCGAGATGACGCGATTGGGTCTTCCCGTCCCGCCCGGATTCACGGTCTCAACGGCGGCCTGTCGGGCCTATCTGACGGCGGGAGCGTTGCCGCAGGGATTGGCCGAGCAGATCCAGGATTTTCTGGAGCTGCTTGAGCAGGAGATGGGACAGCGACTCGGTGATGCAACTGATCCGCTGCTGGTATCAGTGCGTTCAGGCGGCCGGTTCTCCATGCCGGGCATGATGGACACCGTCCTGAACATCGGACTCAATGACGCGAGCGTGCTCGGGCTGGCAACGCGAGCCAATGATGAGCGCTTTGCCTGGGATTCCTATCGCCGACTCATCCAGATGTTCGGCAAGACGGTGCTTGGCCTTGAAGGCGAAGGTTTTGAGCAGGCATTGGAAGAGGCCAAACAGCGTGCGCAGGTGATCTCCGATGTGGACCTGCCGGTAGAGGAGCTGAAGAAACTGGTCACCATCTACAAGGCCATGGTGGTGCGGCTCGCTGACATTGAGTTCCCGCAAGATCCCTACCAGCAGTTGAACATGGCGGTTCAGGCCGTCTTTGATTCCTGGAACACCGATCGCGCGCGGCTGTATCGCCGCAGAGAGCGCATTCCGCATGATCTGGGCACGGCGGTCAACGTTCAGGTGATGGCATTCGGGAATGCGGGTGAGGGCTCGGGCACGGGAGTCGCATTCACGCGCGATCCGAGCACCGGAGCCCGTGGCATCTACGGCGACTATCTGCAGAATGCACAGGGCGAGGATGTTGTAGCGGGCATCCGAAACACTCTTCAGTTGGAGCAGCTCGAAGACATCGACCCGAAGTCCTACCGCGAACTGCTCGACATCATGCGCCGACTGGAACTCCACTATCGGGACCTGTGCGACATCGAATTCACCATTGAGCGGGGCAAACTCTGGATGCTGCAGACCCGTGTTGGAAAGCGCACGGCGGCAGCCGCCTTCCGAATTGCCACGCAACTGGTCGACGAGCATGTGATCACCCTGGACGAAGCGCTCCTGCGCGTGAGCGGCCACCAACTCTCACAGTTGATGTTCCCGAGATTCGCCGCAGATGTCAGCCATCAACTCATCGCTCGAGGCATGAGTGCTTCGCCGGGGGCCGCGGTCGGTCGAGCCGTCTTTGATTCAGCCACAGCTGTCGCTTGGGCAGAAGCAGGGGAGCAGGTGATCCTCGTACGCCGTGAGACCAATCCCGATGATCTGGCCGGAATGGTCGCTGCAGCCGGAATCCTCACCAGCCGTGGCGGCAAGACCTCGCATGCAGCAGTCGTGGCACGCGGCATGGGCAAGACCGCAGTCTGTGGCGCCGAGGAGCTAGAGGTGGAGACCAGGGCCAAGCGATTGACGACTCATGAAGGGCTCGTGGTGATCGAAGGCGACTCCATTTCGATCGACGGCGCGACCGGAGAGGTATTCCTAGGTGAAGTCCCGGTCGTGCCCAGTCCGGTGGCCGAGTACTTCGAACACGGGATGGCCGAGGCACTGGCGACCGCAGATCAGGCGACGAACGAGTTGATCCATGCTGTTGACCGACTTATCGCGCATGCCGACAAGCGTCGGCGCCTGCGCGTTCGAGCGAACGCAGATACCCCGGTCGACGCGCTGCGTTCACGGAGGATGGGCGCCGAAGGCATCGGTCTGCTGCGCACGGAGCACATGTTCCTGGGTGAGCGGAAGGTCTACGTCGAGCGTCTCATCATTGCCGACACTCAGCAGGAGCATGACGAGGCGTTGGCGGCACTGCTGCCCTTGCAGCGCAAGGACTTCATCCGCATTCTGGAGGCAATGGACGGTCTCCCAGTGACCATTCGGCTCATCGACCCACCGCTGCATGAGTTCCTGCCAAACCTCACAGACCTCGCGGTTCGCGTTGCCGTGGCCGAAGCACGTGGTGAGCAGAATGCCGCGGAGTTGCGCATGCTTCAGGCCGTGCGCCGCCTGCACGAGCAGAATCCGATGCTGGGTTTGCGCGGAGTACGCCTGGGGTTGGTGCTGCCTGGTCTGTTCGCCCTTCAGGTTCGAGCCATTGCTGAGGCAGCTTGCTTCCGCAAGAAGTTAGGCGGCAACCCGATGGCCGAGATCATGATCCCGCTGGTGGGTTCGATCCAAGAGCTCGAACTGGTCATCGACGAGGCAGCAGGAGTCCTCAAGGACGTGGCCGATGCCAATGGCTGCACCTTGTCTTTCCCCATCGGCACGATGATCGAGTTGCCGCGAGCTGCGGTGACGGCCGATCAGATCGCGGAGGCTGCGGAGTTCTTCTCCTTCGGCACCAATGACCTCACACAGACGACCTGGGGCTTCAGTCGCGACGATGTCGAGGCCGCATTCTTCTCCACCTATCTGGAGAAGGGAGTGTTCAGTGTTTCTCCGTTCGAATCCATCGATCGTGAGGGAGTCGGCGAACTCGTTCGCATCGCCGTCGAGCGCGGCCGTCGAACGCGGCCCAATTTGCATTGCGGAGTCTGTGGTGAGCACGGCGGTGATCCGGACTCGATCCATTTCTTCGATGAGGTGGGGCTGGATTACGTTTCCTGTTCGCCCTTCCGGGTGCCGGTGGCCAGACTTGAAGCAGGCCGGGCGACTGTGGCGAGCACCGCTACTGGGAGTGACTCTCGCTAGGAGTGGGGGGCCTTCACCAGTTCTGGCTGAGTCCATCGGCTGATCAGGTAGTAGCGCATCAGCGCTGCAGTTTCGCGCCCAACGTAGTCACTGGTCATCGCCGAACCTGGTCCGGATATTGCAGGGGAGAGGTGGGCATCAATTCCGAATCCAGACGCAATAGCCGATGCCCGTGCTGCGTTTGGCGGATCAGTAACGATCGTCGCTGAACTCCAGCCCAGATCGCTCATCACTGCAGCGATCATCTGCAAAGAGCCAAGGGTGTCCATGGATGTGGTGAAACTGACGATGTCTTGGTCAGGCACGCTGCGAGCGCGAAGAAGTTTGCGTTCTATGTCTGCAGTTCGGGCACGCCCAGTGAGCATGATGACCGGGGCAACCCCCGTGTTGTAGAGATCTGCAGCATGGTCGGCCCGAGAGGCCATAACTGCAGGGTCGTCGCCCCAGAATCGCGTGGGATCCATCAAGATGATGGCCTGTGTTGGGCTTCGATCATCGAACTGAGCGGTGAAGACGATCTGCATTGCGGCACCAATTGGGATGAGCAGAACCAAAGCGAGGGAGATCGTGATTCCCGCCGTGATCCAACCGCGCTTGGTTCGCATTGCTGGTCGAAGAGACCCATGGCGTGAGGATGTAGCGGGGGGTGCACTCACGTTCTCAATGCTCACACTTGTGCGGGAGATTGGGTGGACGGCGCACCGCTAAAGTCGTACTGATGAGTCTTCCGCCGGGTTATGACGAATCCGCGAGTGTGCGGTACGTCTCAGAACCAATCAAGGAATCAGTGCGCAGTCCCTTCGCGCGCGATCGAGCGCGCGTCCTGCATTCAGCCGGGCTCCGGCGTCTTGCAGCAAAGACTCAGGTGATGACGACTGGATTGAACGACTTTCCACGGACACGATTGACGCACACTCTTGAGGTCGCGCAGATCGCTCGCGAATTAGGTGAGGCCCTTGGTTGCAATCCCGACATAGTCGAAGTTGCCGGACTCGCGCACGACCTTGGGCATCCGCCTTTTGGCCACAACGGCGAAACCGAATTGAACCGGCTTTCGGACAGCATCGGCGGCTTCGAGGGCAATGCGCAGACCCTGCGCATCGTCTCGCGTTTGGAAGCCAAGGTCTTTGACGAATCGGGTGCAAGCGCTGGTCTCAATCTCACTCGCGCCACACTCGATGCCTCGTGCAAATATCCCTGGCCAAGGCGCGAGGGAAACCCGAAATTCGGCTACTACGCCGATGATGAACCAGTGTTTCGTTGGCTGCGCGAGGGCGCACCCGCGGAGGAACACTGCATCGAGGAACAGGTGATGAACTGGGCCGACGATGTGGCCTACTCGATTCACGATGTTGAGGATGCGATCCAGGCCGGCCTTGTCACTTTCGAGGAACTACGCGACCCCGTCAACAAGAAGATTCTTGTTGAGACGGCGAGCAGGAGACTTGGGCCGAGCCGTGATGTTGCTGAACTGAATGCGGCGATTGACCGCTTGCTCGGCCTGGAATATTGGCCGACCGAATTCGACGGCTCCATGCGTGCTCTGGCTGCGCTCAAACGTGCAACCAGTTACCTCACCTCGAGGTTCTGCGTGAGCACTCAGGTCGCAACCCGCATCCGTCACGGAGATCAGCCGCTCACTCGCTATGCCGCTGATTTGGTGGTGCCAGAAGAGGTCCGCGATGAAGTTGAAGTGATGAAGGCCATTGCCGTCCACTTCGTGATGGGCCGTCCCGGAATCGATGCGGAGCGAGCCCGGCAGCGTGAGCTCCTGGCCGAAGTCGTCCACGCACTGCGCCTCGACGAAGGTCGATCCTTGGAGAATTGGCTCAAGGAGACGTACGAATCCGCTCAGACTGATGCTGAACGCTTGCGCGTGATCATTGATCAGGTTGCCAGCCTCACGGACGTGAGCGTGGTGCACTGGCATGCCCGACTGATCCGATGAATCCGGTCAGCCAGCGCGCCTAGACTCCCTTCATGGCAGGCCGGATTCGCGATGAAGACATCGCTCTGGTGCGCGAGCGAGCCCGCATCGACGATGTGGTCCGTGAATACGTCACTCTGAAGTCCGCCGGAGGTGGCTCCCTCAAGGGGCTTTGCCCCTTCCATGAGGAGCGATCACCCAGTTTTCATGTCACTCCAAGTCGAGGCATGTGGTACTGCTTTGGCTGCGGTGAGGGCGGCGATGTTCTTGGGTTCCTGCAGAAGATCGATCATCTGAGTTTCGCTGAATCTGTTGAAAAGCTCGCTGGCAAGACGGGTGTCGAACTGCGCTATGTCGATGGTGGAGCAGCGATCAACCGGCAGCAGGGGCAGCGCACCCGTTTGGTTGAGGCGCATAAATTAGCCGCACAGTTCTATCTCGAACAGTTGGCCAGTCCTGATGCTCAGATCGGCCGTGATTTTCTGAACTCCCGAGGCTTTGATGCTGACTCGGCCAAGAATTTCGGGGTCGGTTACGCACCGAAATCCTGGGATGCGCTCTTGAACACTCTGCGCAAGCAGGGGTTCACTGACGCCGAGTTGCTTGCCGGTGGGCTGCTGAGCCAAGGCAATCGTGGCGTCTACGACCGCTTCCGCGGGCGTCTGGTCTGGCCAATTCGCGAGTTGAGCGGCGATGTGATCGGCTTTGGCGCTCGCAAGCTCTATGAAGATGATGACGGTCCCAAATATTTGAACACACCTGAGACGCCTATCTATAAGAAGAGTCAGGTGCTCTACGGGCTCGATATGGCTCGCAAGGAAATCTCCAAACAACAGCAGGCAGTCATCGTCGAGGGCTACACCGACGTGATGGCCTGTCATTTGGCCGGCATCACCACTGCGGTCGCTACCTGTGGCACGTCATTCGGATCCGACCACATCAAGGTGCTGCGACGACTTCTGATGGATGACGATCAGATGCGCGGTGAGGTGGTGTTCACCTTCGATGGTGACGCAGCTGGGCAGAAGGCCGCGCTTCGCGCCTTCGACGAAGATCAGCGCTTTGTCACCAATACCTTTGTCGCAGTTGAGCCCTCCGGTATGGATCCTTGTGATCTGCGTCTTGCCAAAGGTGATGAAGCGGTGGTCGCGCTTGTGGATCACCGAGTGCCGCTCTTCCAGTTTGCGATCAAGTCGATACTGGCGGGTCACGATCTTGAGCGCGCCGAAGGGCGAATAGCTGCCTTGCGCGAAGCCGCACCTGTGGTTGCGAAGATCAAGGACGCTGCCCTCCGACCCGAGTACACTCGCTTGCTTGCCGGTTGGTTGGGGCTTGACGTTGCGGCCGTGACTGCTGCCGTTGGCCAGCGTCCAGCGCCAACTCAGCGCCCGAGTTTCAATCAGGCGCCCGCGGCTGAGCCAAGACCAACTCCGACTCAGGAGATCCCAATCGCTGATGGTCCGGCTTTCACCATTGAGCGCGAGGCCTTGAAGTGCGCTCTGCAACTGCCTTCGGCTGTCGAAGAGTGGTACCCGGCACTTGAAGCCTCTGCCTTTACGCACCCGCGAGCTCGCGAGGTGCACACCGCCATTGTGATCGCCGGATTACCCACTGCCAGAGTCGACGGCCTTCGGTGGATCGATGCCGTACTTGCAGCATCACCTGACGATGAGGTGCGTCGAATGGTCCGTGAGCTGTCGGTAGATCCACTGCCATCGGACGCCATCAACAGCGATCGTTATGCCACCAGTCTCATCGCTCGACTTCTTGAGCTTGATGCCGGTCGCAGAATCCTCGATGTGCGCGGACGCCTCCAGCGCACTGCCTCCGAAGAGCAGGGCGAGGAGCACCAAGAACTCTTCACCCAGCTGCTTGAGCTTGAGACCTATCGACGCTCTTTGCAGGCCGCGGCCTTGGGCGAGCAGACATGAGCCTGTTCACCAAGGTTGCCAAGAATCGCCTGCCGAAAACTGCGCGCGAGGCGGCAGGTGTTCCGGCAAGTGAGCGGGTCATCGCTTGGGCGCCGGATCAACGCGATCCGGAGCTCTTCGTGATTGCCACGAACTCTGCCATTTATGCCAAGGGTGCTGTCATTCCGTGGGTGAACATCATCCGGGCTCACTGGAACGAGCCATTCCTTGAACTGACGACGGAGCAAGTTGGAGGCACGAGTCAAAGGCTGCGCATCCCGCTGGCCGAGCCGGGAAATCTGCCAGCCGCTGTCCACACTCAGGTCACAGCCAATGTCATCGTCAGCGAGAAATTGATTCTTGCCAACGGCTCGCAATGCTTGGCCGCGGCTCGACGCCAAGCCGGAGATGAAATTTCCTGGACTGTGGTTTTCGATGAAGGCGTGGACCCAACTGATCCCGAAATTCGGGCGCAAGCCGATTTCGCATTGAACGAATTGCGGTCAGCACTGGGTATTTGACCTGTGGCGAGT
>JAUSDJ010000016.1 GCA_030650795.1 Actinomycetota bacterium | reverse complement strand
AGCAGCGCCTCGGCCCGACCGTGATCTTTGACCCGGGTGAGCCGGCCAGCCACCTCGGGATACAACTCCACGGCCCGCGCCCGGCTGGCCGCTTTGTCCGCCTTCAGTAGCCCGAGCGTGCGCTTCCAGACGCCTGGTGGAACGGACTGGTGGCCGATCTCCAGCGCGGCCAGGAGCCCCAGCCACACGCCGTAGCCGATGCCGATACTGCGGGCGCTTGCAGTCCCCTGGCCCGGTCGACCGCTGACCGCCTCCAGGACCGCCCGCGCTTGCCGGTCCCCCGCGTAAAGTCGCAACAGCCCCGCCATCGCGGCGGCGTCATACTGTCCTTTCGGGGTCCGCACCACGGGCATGTCGTGGAGCAAGATGCCCTCGGGCGTCATCACCGCGATGGCGCCCTCCAGTCCCGGGTCGATGCCGATATAGATCATGCGGGCACCCCCGGCCGCGCGTGCGCGGTGTCGAGGAGCCCGATCAGATCCCCCACCGTGCATTCCAGCCAGGCCGCGAACCGGTCGCCACGCTCCCCCAGGAGCCGGCCGAGCTCTGTCCACTCGGTGTCGTCCGCGGGCACCAGGTCCGCGCGCATCACCTGCGTCAACATCGCCAGCAGGCTGCTCCAGCGCGCTTCGCACAGCAATGCGGCTTCCTGCCCCGCCAGCACGCCCCAGGACGCTATCCGGGCTTCCGCCCCCGGACCGGGGGTCAGCAGCACGTGGCGGGCTTCCACGCAGGCGGCGAGGTAGTTCCACCGCGGCCGGGCATCCGTCACCGCCTCCGCGGCACGCACCTCTAGCGCGGTTCGAGGCCCAGACAGTGCCGGAGCGCCGCTGCCTGCCCTTCCCAGCCCCGCAGGCGGTGGTGCAGCGCCGTCCACCGCTGTCCGTCCCATCCCGGAGGCGACTGCCACTGCGGCGGTCCAGCCGCCTGCCACGCCGTCTCCAGTGCCGCCGCCAGCGTCTCGCTGTCCCGCTCCAGCGCCCTCAACCGGGCCAGCATCCGA
>JAUSDJ010000015.1 GCA_030650795.1 Actinomycetota bacterium | reverse complement strand
CGGCAAAGCTCTGGCCGCGGTTGGTGGAGCAACTGAAGGTTTACGGTCTGGCGAACGGGGTTTGCCTGACGACTGCGCCGGGAGATGCGAGCGATTTGACGCGCCGGGCGCTGCGGGCCGGCCACGACACCGTGATCGCGGTGGGGGCGATGGCACGCTCAACGAGGTGGTGAACGGCTTTTTTGCCGGCGGAGAGATGATAAATCCGGCGGCAAGGCTGGGTATCGCCTGCTGTGGCACGGGCGCCGATTTCGTTAGGAGTGTCGGACTGCCATCCGGCCTCGCCGCTGTGCCGCACCTAGCTGCCGGACGGACGGTGGCATTCGACCTTGGACTGGCGACCTTCCGCGGCTTCGATGGTGTATCTACCGAACTCTTTTTCCTGAACTTCGCTGACCTCGGCATGGGCGGCGAGACGGTGGCGCGGGTCAATCGGACTACCAAAGTGCTGGGTGGCTTCGTGTCGTTCTTGTGGGGCGCGGTGGCCACCATTTTGAAGTATCGATGCACGATGGCCGAGATCGCGATTGACGACGGCGAGCCCGTGCGGTCCTACTCTGAAAATACGGTTCCCCCAAGCGTTGGTTTTGCCACTAGGCGGCCTCCTTGGCGGACTCGATGGAGACCTTGAGGCCCATGGCCTCCAGTCGACGTACTAGGCGGTTCTGAATCACCGTTTGGTCGCGGAGGTCGTAGTAGTTGCCACCTAGGTCATGATACTCGGAGCCTTCCTTGATCATATGATACGCAATGATGAGAATGTGATGACCAACTGCTACTGCAGCCCGTTTCCCGCCTCGACGACTGGCCAGCCGTCGATATTTGGCAGACAAATGACTATCTCGCTTGTGCCCAGCCGCATGACCAGCTTGTACCAAGGCTTGGCTCAGGGCGCTGTTCCCTTTACGCGTCCTGCCACTCTTGCGTTTACCCGCACTCTCATTGTTCCCCGGCGACATCCCCGCCCAAGAGGCCAGATGATCGGCAGTGGGAAAGCGGCTCATGTCTGTCCCTATCTCCGCTATTATGATCTCTGTCACGATTCGACCAACGCCCGGTATCTCGTCCAGGCGCTGGATAAGCTGCTCAAAAGGGCGGACACGGTCTCCAATCTCTTTGTTAAGACGCTCAATCAGTTCGTCCAGAGTGTCAATGTGCGCCAGTTGCTGGGCCACAAGAAAGCGCTGGTGAGGCCGGAACTGGCCCTCAAGAGCCTTCTCCAACTGGGGAATCTTCTCCCGCATACTCCCCTTGGCCAGTTCCGCCATCTCCTTGGGGTCGGCCTTGCCTTCCAGCATGGCCGCCAGCATCTTCCGACCGGACACCCCCATAATGTCGGTGGCCACCGAACTCAGCCTGATGTTGGCTCCCTCTAAAGTCTTCTGCAAGCGGTTTACCTCTGCACTCCGCTCCTCGATGATGGAGGTACGATAGCGGGTAAGGTCCCTCAGTTCTCGCTGCTCCCGGTCGGGAACGAAGCTAGCCCTCAGCAGTCCATGGCGCAACAGGTCGGCGATCCATTCACAATCCCTGACGTCGGTCTTACGTCCCGGCACAGTCTTGATGTGCTGAGGATTGACCAGAATCAGTTGAAAGTTGTCCTCCAAGATGTTGAAGATCGGCTTCCAGTATTCCCCGGTACTCTCCATAGCCACGTGAGTGATGCCACAGGCCGAAAGCCACTCCGAGAGCTTGATGATGTCCTCAGTCATGGTGCCGAAAGTGCGAATCTCCTTCCTAATCTGGCCCTTCGTCCCCGGCACGATGACGCAGGCCGCGATGCTCTTCTTGTGGATATCCAATCCGCAACAATGAGTGTGAACGAGTTCCATGACTTCCTCCTTCTACTGATGAGACGACCGGGAGGGGTGCCAGACGTTAAACAGAATCTACTCTGCGTGCTTCCCTTGCGGGAGCAACAATTGGTGGTGCCTGGGACACCCAGTGTCAGACTTCTGCGCGGGCTCGCAGCACCAAGGACTACCGACCTCTACACCCGGCCTGTCTGGTGAGAAGAATAGCATATCACCAGACAATTTTCATTATTGGTGGTGCCCCGGGGGGCATGCTTGACTTCTGAGAAGGACCGAATGACCGTACCCGGCTTGAGCGCGCAGTGCGCCGGTGGGGCAAACTGAGAGCTCCGTCTTTGCTACGAGGCCAGCGGTGCTGGGTTTGTTATCAAGAGATGGCTCGATAGTCTTGGGGTACACTGCGACGTGATTGCTCCTTCCCTAATCCCGAGAGCCCCCGGTGAGCGGGTGAAGACCGATAAGCGGGATGCCCGCAAGCTGGCCACGCTTTACGCTGGTGGTGTGCTACAGGC